>NZ_CAUVXP010000046.1:0-36065 GCF_963555955.1 Protofrankia sp. Cas3 | reverse complement strand
GTACCAACCGCCGTAGCAACGCTCGACGTGCGCGATGGCCGCGAGGGCCGCCGGTGCCTGGCGCGGATCGGAACCGGTATAGGTCGCATACCGTTCGAGGAACATCCGCAGTCGCTGGTCGGTGAGATGACGCCGGCCGAGCCCACGTACCGTCAGGCCGGGCGCGATGGTGGAGATGTCGCCTGGACGTCGCAGCGCCAACCCGGCCAACGACCGGACACCGGCGTTGGGGGCGGCCAGAAACGGGCCGCTGGTCGCCTCCCACAGACGCTCGGCGTGGGCTGCCAGCCGGCCCCACTGCTCGCCCGACCCGGGACGCAGGACGGCGTCCAGCTCGGCGGTGAACGCGTCGTCGTCGGCGTGAGCGTCGAGGACGGTCCCGTCGGCGAAGCGGTTACGGGTGATCGGGTCCAGTCTGCGCAGCTCGAGGATGTCTCCCAGGGGCGCGCCGGTGGCGGCGAACAGGTCCGCGAAGACGTCCGGCATCGTCAACAGGGACGGCCCGGTGTCGAAGGAGAAACCGTCCAGGCTGAACCGTGCGAGCTTGCCGCCGATCTCGGATGCCTGCTCGCAGACGGTGACGGTATGCCCGGCGGCGGCCAGTCGCGCAGCCGTCGCCAACCCGCCGACCCCCGCGCCGACCACGACAACCCGAGCCACCCCGCGACCCTATGCGGTGCTCTCGCATGCGATGGCAGTTCTGGCAGTTCTGGCAGTTCTGGCCGTTTTGGCCGCCTCGCCGACGAGCCCGGTCGACGAGCCCGATCGTCAGGTCGCCGAGAGGATCCCCGTTGCGAGCAGCAGCAGCACGGTCGTGCCGAGGATGATCCGGTAGATGATGAACATGTCATAGTTGTTCTTGCCGATGAATCTCAGGAGCCAGGCGATGGCGACATAGGCCACGGCGAAGCTGACGGCTGTAGCGATGATCGTTGGTGTCCAGCCGACCCCGTGGGCGATGTTGCCGGCCTCGCTGACGCCCTGCAGGGCCGCAGCCCCGAACAGGGCCGGGATGGAAAGGAAGAACGACAGTCTGGTGACGGTCACCCGGTCAAGGCCCCGCGTCAGACCGGCCGACATGGTCGCGCCGGACCGGGAGATGCCGGGGATCAGCGCGGCACACTGGACCAGACCGATGGCGAGGGTGTCCTTCCAGGTGACGTCCGCCTCGTGGCGCTTCTGGGTCGCGTTGCCGTCGGCGTACGCTATGACACCACTCCACACCACGAGCGCGGTGCCCACGAACCAGAGGCTGCGCAGTGTCGTCTCGATCATGTCTTTGAACAGCAGCCCGACCACACCGATGGGTAGCGAACCCAGCAGCACCGCCCATCCGAAGAGGTAGTCGGGGTGGCCGCGCCACCGGGGTTGGACGATGCCGCGAAGCAGGGCGGCCAGGATCCTCCCCAGGTCCTTGCGGAAGTACAGCAACGTCGCGAAGACGGCGCCGACCTGGATGATCGCGGTGAACGCCGTTATGTCGGGGTCGTCGATGGAGTAGCCGAGCAGTTTCTCCAGGATCGTCAGATGTCCGGTACTCGATACCGGCAGGAACTCCGTCAGTCCCTCGACCGCACCGAGAAACGTCGCCTCCAGGACGTTCACGCCCACCCCTCTCCCCAAGCATTATTGATACCATTGCAGCGATTTGTCACTTTCCGGCATCGTGCGACGGCATATGGCGACAGCCCTCGTCGGTTCTCGCGGCACCGGGTGGACGACCCGAGTGCGGGGAGATCGCCGGTACCTGCCGCCTTGCAGCACATATCAGCTAAAATCAACTAAATCTTATAGCACCCCAAAATGTACCGCCGCGTCGCCGTGCGCGATTGTACGGCGGCCCACGAGGTCGCAGCCCCGAACATCCGGGGAGGCGTCGCTGCGGAGCTGGCCGGCGCAAACCTTGGCCATGGGTTCAGGCGTGGGACGGATACGTGTGCTCCACTGGAACAACACCGGACGATCAGGGCGGGAGCGAAGCCATGGGCGGCAGCGAGACGGCGGCGCACGAGTCGGCGGTGCACGAGACGGCAGCAGGCAGTCCGCCGGTACCGGCGGCACTACCGGTACCGGCAGCCCGGGAGGCTCGCGGCGGATTGCTACCGCGGCGCGATCGAGATCAGCTGGTGAACCTGCGGGATCTCGGCGGACTGCCGACGCAGGACGGTCGGCGTACTCGACCCGGCGTTCTGTACCGCAGTGACGCCCCGCGCCATGGCGACCGGCTACCGGTATTCGATCGTGAATGGCCACCCCGCACGGTCATCGACCTGCGGTCGCCGGTCGAGCGCGACGGTAGCCCGCACCCACTGGAATCGGCGGTGACCGATGTCCGAGTGATCCCGTTGCTCGGTGACGTCGACCCCGCGCATCCCACGTCCGAGATCGTTGTTGCCCTCGCGGGTGGCCTGAGCACGATGTACCGGGCGATCGTCGAACGGACCGGATCGCGGGTGGTCGAGATCCTTCATCTGGCCGCCCATGCGCCTGGACCACTCCTTGTGCATTGTGCGGCCGGCAAGGACCGGACAGGCCTGGTCGTGGCGGTCCTGCTACGTGCGGTGGGCGTTGAACCGGACGCGATACTCGCGGATTACGCGGCGACAGCCGCGAACATGGCGGAGGTACTGCGCCGACTAGGTAACAATCCGTTGCTGCCCGGAGCGGGCATGGGTGCTCCCGACCTGACCACGACCTCGATCTCGGCTGTCGAGCAGGTACTGGCCGTCATTGACGATCATCCGGGTGGCCTGTCCGGTTGGTTCGCGGCCAACGGCGCGCATCCGGACGCGGTGCCCACCTGGCGGGCCAGGCTGTTGTCCTGACCCCGTTTGTCCTGACCCGTTTGTCCGGACCCCGTTTGTCCGGAGTCGCCGGGTGCCGCGTGTGGTGACCGACCACGCAGGGCAGCTGGGACTGCATCGCTGCAGTTGCGCTCCGTAGTCAAGCTCTTCAGAATCTCATGGGTGGACCGACGTCGCCTTGTGAAAATTCTCGCCCTCGGGGCCGCCGACCTGCTCGTCGGTTGTGCCGGTGACCGCCCGAAGTCCGTTCCGCCGGCGGTTGGTCCGCGACCTGTCGTCCCGCCGATCCGCATGGTGCCCGATGCGCCGGTCCCACCGCAGGCGGCGCCGTCAGGTGGCCGACTGGAGCCGTCAGGTGGCTTGCTGGAGCCGTCAGCAGGCCCGTGGAGGTCGCCCGCTCCGCTCGCGGTCGCGCCTGGACAGCAACAGATCCTCTTCAACGCGCCGGGAGCGACCCGCCAGGTTGCGCTTACCATTGACGACGGTTTTAATGCCACCGCGGTTGCCGGATATGTCGACTTCGCCAGCCGGGCGAAAATTCCGCTCTCGTTCGCGCCGAACGGGATGTACCGCAACGTGTGGAATCAGCATGCAGCCGCCGTCCGGTCGCTGATCAAATCCGGGCAGGTCACGATGGTCAACCACACCTGGAGCCACCGCAGTATCCGTACACTTTCCGACGCGACGCTGCGCGCCGAGGTGGAACGCAATGACGACTGGGTCAGACAGACATTCGGCGTCACGACCCGACCGTGGTTCCGCCCGCCGTACGGGGAGCACAACGAGCGGTCGAGAGCGATCCTCGCTGAACTGGGTTATTCGCGCATCCTTATGTGGAGCGGGTCGGTGGGCGACTCGATGATGGGCGTCACTGCCGGCGAACTCATCGCGGCTGCGCGTCAGGCCATCCAGCCGGGGGCGGTCGTGCTTGGACACGCGAATCAACAGGTGGTCGTGAATCTCTACGGAGAGCTCGAACGCCTGATCATTCAGCGGGCGCTCGTCCCGGTCACGGTCGAAACCATGTTCATGGCAGACCTGATCGCTCGCTGAATCCGCTCTATGTCGGGTGGGGCTCGTACACCTCGATTGTGAATGACGCCGTCGGGGTCGCGCCGTTCGGCCACCGTTCATCGATGATCGATTGGATGTCGGCGGTGCGACGGTGGTGGGCGGTCGGCCCCATCATCACAAGATGGAGGAGATCATATGCGGTGAGCGACATTTCGAGGTCGAGTGTCAACCGCTCCCGTCTGACGAAGGATTCACCCAGGGTCGAGCGGAGGCGCTCGGGCTTGCGCTGATCGACCGTGACCAGACCCAGCGGACCGACAAGGCCGGCCAGATGGCGGACGGTGGGCGTTACGATGACGAGATACCCGTCCGGCCGGAGGATGCGGTGCATTTCCGTGACATTGCGCGGCGCGAAGACATCGAGAATGACCGACGCCGTGCCCGTTCGCACCGGCAGCGGGCCGCGTACATCCACGCCGACCGCGCCGATCCGCGGATGCGCGCGGGCCGCGCGCCGCAGTGCGTAGGTGGACACGTCAATGGCGATGCCGACCGCGTCGGGGCACAGGTTCAGCAGATGCGCCAGGTAGTACCCGGGGCCGGCGCCGATGTCGACGACGACCTGCTCATCACCGATCGTCCAGGTTTCCCTCGTCGCGCCTTGGATGACCGAGCCAAGCTGGTCGGCGAGCGCGCGGTAGTGACCGCCCGCGAAGAACGCCTCTCGTGACCGGACCATGTCCGCGCTGTCGCCGGGGATCCCAGCGGCCCGACCGGTCGTGAGGGTCAGGTGACCCCCTCGGGCGAGGTCGTATGCGTGGCCGTCCGGGCAGCGCACCTGCCCGTTGCCGGTGGCGAGATCCTGTCCGCACAGCGGGCATGTGAGATAGGCGAGAACCGTATGAATCACGCCTGGCCCACCGCCATCATCGGCCGCATGACAACGACCGTACGTGCCCGGTGAGGGTCGTGGATCGACGTGCGACCGGCCTGTGTTCCAGCGGGCCGAAGGGCGCGCGACGATCGTCAGATCGCGCGCCCGCAGGCCGCAGTCCCCGGCGCGCTAACAGTGAGGTGGTATGACGCACGTGTCCGCTGACGAGGGCCCGGGAGCCGGCCGCGGGTCGCGCCCGCCCGGGCGGGTGGCGGTTGTCGGCGCCGGTATGGTCGGCCTGGCCACTGCCTGGTTTCTGCAGGAGCGCGGGGTCGAGGTCACAGTGATCGAGCGCGTCCGGGTGGCCGCTGGATCGTCCTGGGGCAACGCCGGCTGGCTCACCCCGAGCCTGGCTGCGCCGCTGCCGGAGCCGGCCGTACTGCGCTACGGCCTGCGGGCTGTCCTGATGCCGACATCGCCGGTGTACGTACCGCCGCGAGCAGACCCGCGACTGCTGCGCTTCCTCGCCGGATTCGCACGCAACAGCACGGCCAACCGTTGGCGGCGGGCGATGGGGGCACTTGCGCCGGTCAATCGGCGGGCACTTGGTGCCTTCGACATCCTCGCGGCCGGGGGAGTGGACGTACCAACCCGCCCGGCCGTGCCGTTCCTGGCCTGCTATCGCGATCCACACGAGCGGGAGGCGCTGATCCTCGAACTCGAGGAGATCCGCAGTGCCGGCCAGCACGTCGAGTTCGACCTGCTCGACGGCCGCGCCGCGCGCACACTGGAGCCGGCGCTGACCGATGGGATCGGTGCCGCGATCCGCATCCACGGCCAGCGCTTCTGCGATCCCGGGGATTTCGTGACAGCACTCGCGGACAGTGTCCGGGCCCGGGGCGGCGAGCTGCGGGAGGGCGTCGGCGTACTGGCCATCCATGCCGACCGGGATGCCGACCGGGATGCCGACCGCGGCGATCGACGTCGTGCTGGGGCCGAGGAGGTGGGGCTGGAGCTCTCTACCGGGCAGATCGACCGGTTCGACGCCGTGGTGGTCGCCTGCGGCGCGTGGCTGACCGATCTCGTGCGCCCGTTCGGGGTCCGGACTCTCGTCCAGGCGGGGCGTGGGTACAGCTTCAGCGTCACCGCGCGCGACCTGCCGCGCGGCCCGCTGTACTTTCCGACCCACCGGGTGGCGTGCACACCGCTTGGGAACCGGTTGCGCATTGCCGGGATGATGGAGTTCCGGGAACCGCACGCGCCGTTGGATCGCCGCCGTATCACCGCGATCGTCAATGCGGTGCGTCCGCTGTTGGCCGGTGTCGATGTCGATACGCGGACGCAGGAATGGGTCGGTTCCCGTCCGTGTACACCGGACGGTCTTCCCCTGATCGGGCGGACGGCGTCACCTCGGGTGTTTGTCGCCGGCGGTCATGGGATGTGGGGCATCACCCTTGGACCGATCACCGGCCAGCTGGTGGCTGAGGCGGTCACCACCGGGCGTTGTCCTGATCACCTCGCGCCGTTCGACCCGCTGCGGTGATCTGTAGTAATCCGCAGGCACGGCCGGGCCCAAGGGGCTCGCCCAGTGTCGACACCAGTGTCGACCGACGTTTGCCGATCAGCCGAGTAGATCGAGCACGGTCGCGGCCACCGGGCCGTCGGTCAGGTAACGGCCCGCTTCCAGCAGATGCTCCCGCCACAGGTCCTCGGCGGCGCGGGCGTCACGGGCTTCGATGAGGTCCACGACGCGCTCGTGGTCGACGAGTCGCCGGCGGATGGCGAGCCGGTGCTCGGGGCTGCGCTCCGCGGCTGGATGGGAGAGCGTCGCAAGATCGAGAATGTGGCGCAGCATGCCTGACAGGACCGAAAGCGTCGTGTTTCCGGCGAGCTCCACCAGCAGCACGTGAAAGGCGAGATTGGCCTGCAGGCACTGGCCTGGATCGTCGGTCGCCGTCGCGGCGGCTGTCTCGGTCACCGCGAGCCTGAGTTTGTCGAGGGCATCCTGGGTACGGTTCGCTGCCAAGATTGCCACGCACGGCGGCTCGATCACGACGCGAGCCTGATGGATGTCGGCCAGCGTGGTACCGCGGTACTCCAGGACCAGGGCGGCATAGCGGGCGGCGATGTCGCCGTTGGGGGTGTGCACCCGGGCGCCACCGTGCGCACCGCGCCTGACTGTGATCAAGGCCTCGGATTCCAGCACACGGAATGCTTCCCGCAATGTCGGCCGGGAGACACCGAACTGTTCCATGAGGGTCGCCTCGGGCGGCAGTGCGTCGCCTTCGACGAGTTCTCCCCGTACGATCCGGCGTCGTAGGTGCGCCGCGACCAGCTCAGCGGTCTTCGGGACCCGAACCTGCTGCCCGATCGCGACCACTGTGCCGACCCTGCTAGCAGTCGGCATCGCCAGCTCTTGTACAGCCATCGTGGGCGCCTCCATCGACAACGAACAGGTGAGTCTCTATACAACACGGACTCGGCGAGCCAAACGGGTTGGCTCAAATGTTGTTGGTGCTTGAGGTTACCAATGGGTCGCCCCTGTGCTCTAGAGAGTCCGGACACATCTGGGGATCGGATGTTGTCTACAAGTAGTCTTTGCCTTGTCTGCACGGGGAGTCGGGCTAGAGCTGCCGGGTAGAGGTGCTCCTGAAGAAATGCCCGCCCACCCCTTGTGTAAAGGTCTGTCGACCCTTGTGCTATAAGAGCACCCGGGATCGGCCGCACGGATGTCGACCGGCCTGGTATCCAGCCGGGGAACCTGCCACGGCCTGCCGGGCGAAACGGCCTGCCGGGCGAAACGGCGTGGGTGGTCCGAGCGGGCGACGCGACGGGAGCCCCGGGACGAGCAGGGTTATGATCACGGGTGCCCGGAACTCGGGGTGCTGAAAGCTACGTGATGAGATCTATCTGACAATGCTCGCGGTTGTTCTCGCCGTGTTTCGACGAGGCGAGCGAAGATCTAAAACAGGCCCTTACTTCTTGTCGCGGAGCGCGGCCTGCTCCCGCGCGACCGCCTCGAGCGTGGGTGCACAGCCACCCAGATGGGCGGGTAGCCACCATGGTGACTCGCCGGGAGGGGGCGGTGGGTAGTCCCGCTGGGCGTCGGCGAGAAGCTTGGCCATGGCATCGGCCAGCAGTTGTGTTCCAGTCTGGGCATCTTTCAGGTCGGCCGTCGGGATCGACTCGCCAATCATGATCGATACGGGGGTTCCTCGCGCAGCCCGGAGGTTACGTGGCCGTCCCTTGGTGAGGATGCGCTGGCTGCCCCAAATGATTACCGGGAGTGCGGGAACGCCCGCTTCGGCGGCCATTCGGGCCGCCCCGGACTTGAAGGGCTGGAGACAGAAGCTACGACTGACGGTCGCCTCGGGGAAGACCCCCACGAGCTCGCCAGCCTTCAGGGCCTGTACTGCGTGACGGTACGAGCCGGCCCCTGCCGATCGGTCGACGGGGATATGGCGCATCCCTCGCATCAGCGGCCCGGCAATGGGGTGGGCGAAGACCTCGTGTTTGGCCATGAAGCGCACCAGACGCCGGTGAGCGTACCAGAACGGAACACCGGCGAGCGCGAAGTCCAGATACGACACGTGGTTGATCGCCACCACGCAGCCACCCGTGGCCGGTACGTGCTCCTGCCCCCGGACATCCAGCTTGAGGTCGAGAGCCTTGAAGGCCCCGAGCGCGAAACGGATCACTGGCTTGTAGACGAGCTCCGCCACCCGCTCTTTACCTCCCGACGTTCCCTGTCGTGACGATGACGCCGATCGGTCACGAGAAGTCTATATCTGATCGTACCCTTGGTGTCGTGAAGCGGTGGGACGCCATGTCGGCCGGCCCTCGACGATCTTTTGTCCGAGCATTGCATACTCGGGTCCTGACGGTCACACCGGCACCGGCACCGATACTGGCACCGCCCCCGCCCCTCGGCGGCGACTGTTGAGACAGGAGACGTACGACGCCTGACGAGTGGACACAGTTGCTCACGTTCGGGGACCCGCCGCGATGGACAGCCATTGCCGGTGCCGCCGTCGCCCTTCTCGTGGTGCTCAACAATCGTCTGTGGCCGTTGGCCCGACATGTGATCACCATTGCGCACGAGGGTGGGCATGCGCTCGCAGCGGTCGGAAGCGGCCGGCGCGTCGGCGGGATCCGACTACATTCGGACACTTCCGGGGTGACCGTGTCGGCGGGTCGCCCGACCGGGCCGGGCGTCGTGATCACGGTTGCGGCCGGCTACATCACTCCGTCCATCCTTGGCCTTGGCGGTGCAGCCCTGCTGGCTGCCAACCAGGTGAGCCTGCTGTTGCGACTCAGTGTCGCCCTGCTGCTCGGAGTGTTGGTGGCCATCCGTAACGCGTTCGGCGTGTTGTCGATAGCGCTGAGCGCGGTGACGGTCATCGCCGTGTCGATGCTGGCGCCGTCGCCCTATCAGGAGATGTTCGCAGCCTTTGTCACCTGGTTCCTCCTCATCGGCGGTATGCGGCCGATCGTCGAGGTGCAACGGACCCGTCGTCGGGGCGCGCCGACATCGGACCCGGACCAGCTGGCGCGCCTGACCGGCGTGCCGGGCGTGGTCTGGGTGGCCTTTTTCGCGCTCGTGTCCGTGTTCTGTCTGGCTGTCTCGGTCGAGTGGCTGCTGCGGTGACGGCCGGGCCGTCGGCTGGCAGACTGTCATGGTGTGTGCGGTCGTTACGCCAATGCTCTGAGCGCGCGACAGCTGGCGGAGTCGTTCACGGCACGTGATGAGACCGGTGGCGCCCAGCCGAACTTCAACGTGGCTCCGACCAGCGAGGTTCCGGTGGTTGTCATCCCGCCCGAGCAGCCGGACGGGGGCGCGCGGCTGCGGATGGCTCGCTGGGGGCTGGTGCCGTCGTGGGCACGCGACAGTGCGATCGGTAACCGTCTGATCAATGCTCGGGCGGAGACGGTGGCCACCAAGCCCGCGTTCCGTGCCGCGCTGCGCGCCCGCCGCTGCCTGGTGCCGGCCACCGGTTACTACGAGTGGCATCGGGTGGACGGCGCCCGCCGTGGGCAGCCGTACCTGGTGCATCCGGGCGATGACGGGCCCGCCGCGCTCGCGGGCCTGTACGAGGTCTGGCAGCCACCGTCGGGCGCTGTACGTGCGACTTTCACCATCATCACCACCACCGCGGCCGGCGGCCTTGAATTCCTGCATCCACGTTCGCCCGTGCTGCTGCCACGGGCGTCCTGGTCGCGCTGGCTCGACCCGCGCCTTGACGATCCGGCAGCCGTGACCGCAATGCTCGCGCCCGCGCCCGTGGGCATGTTGCGGGCGTACCCGGTCACCTCCCGAGTTGGGAACGTACGCAACAACGACCCGCACCTACTCGACCCGGTTGTCGGAGGCGACGCCGACGAACTTCCGTTCGCCTGATTGCAGCCGACGCCGGGGGTGCGCATCCGGGCGGGCTGGTGTTGGTGGCAACCGTGGGGAGAATGCACGAACTGATTGATCAAAACCGGCGACCGTGCATCAACAATGATGCCGAAGATATCAGAAGCATTCGGCATCCGTGGTTTTCCTGTGGATAAAAGTCGGATATCCACAGGATGGCATCGAAGCGTGCCATCCATGACGGGGCGTTCTACCGTCGCGGACATGGCTGATCTTCCGTTCATTCGCGCTACCCGCACAGTCGCCATCCCCGCCGCACCCCGGCGCCGGTTGTCGACAATCCGCACCCTGGCCTCGCACGGACCGGACGCTTACCCACCGCTGAGTCCTTCCGAACGCTGCGACGTAGAACCGCCGACTGTTCCGACATGTTGGACGCCCGTCATGGGTGACCCTGGGTTCCCCGCGGCGGAGGGTGGTCACACCGACGCCTCGCAGCCGGCCGCGGGCGTTTCGGAGGTGCTGGAGCCGCAGCCGGTGATGTTCGACGTTGCGGCACCGTCGACGCCGTCCGGTGCGCTCGCCGGCGAGCACAACGAAGGTGACCTGTTCGACGAGCTGTCGCCCCAAGGCAGCGCCGGTCGGCTTGTGCGGCAACCGGCTGCCCGGTCCGGTCCGCTGGGTCTTGCTGACCACCTGCCGCGGCTTCTGCGCGGCGGCCTGGTCGATCCAGCCATCCGCGGAGCGCTCCTGCTCGTGGTCGTGGCCCTGGCCGCGGCATTGACGGCTGGATGGTTTGCCTGGCGGAACAGACCGGTCTCCCTGATGGCTGTCTCCGCTGGGACGCCATCGGCGCGGGCCCAGGGGCATGTGCCGGCGGACGCTGACAGCGCCGGTTCGAAACCGGTGATCTGGTCATCGGCTGGCGCCACACATGGCCCGGCAGCACAAATTGTCGTTGAAGTGGTGGGCAAGGTGCACAGCCCCGGTGTCCTGACCGTGGCGGCTGGATCCCGGGTGGCGGACGCTCTTGCGCAAGCTGGCGGCGTGCTACCCGGGACGGATACGGCCGGTCTCGCGTTGGCGCGTCGCCTGGTGGACGGCGAACAGATCATGGTGGACGGCCGTCCCGGCCCGGCTCCTCCCGCGCCGGCCGGTGCCGGGACCGGCGGTGGCACCGGTGGGGGCACGGGATCGTCGGCGATCACGCCGGAAACACCGCTGAACCTCAATACCGCCACGGTCGACGCTCTCGACGGGTTGCCAGGGGTGGGGCCGGTGCTTGCCCAGCGGATCGTCGAGTGGCGCAAGGCCCATGGCACCTTCACCTCGCCCCACCAGCTGGGGGATGTGACCGGCGTCGGTGACCGGCGACTCGCCGATCTGCTGCCACTCATCACCGTCTGATGGCGGGTGATCGGCCCGATCGACCCGCCGACCTGCGGCTTGTCGGGCCGGCGCTCGCGGCCTGGACCGGCGCGGCAGGCGCGGGCCTGACCGAGCCGGCCCCGGCCGTGCTGTTGATCGCAGCCCTCCTCCTCGGCGCGACACTGGTGTGCGCGGTCCTCCTGGTGCGGCGAGCACACATCTGGCGGCCCGCGGCAACAGGGCTCGCTGTGCTGGCCTGCCTCGCCGCTGGGGTCCTCGCCGCGGGTATCGCGGCCCGTGGTCGCCTACACGGTCCACTCGCCGATCTTGATGGGATGCGAGCGGTCGCCACCATCGAAGGGACGCTCACCGGTGATCCGCGGGTGAGCCCTGGTGGCAACACTCAGCTGGTCATCGTCCCGCTGCGGGTCGAGCGCCTCACCGCGGCCGGGCGTGATCTTCGGCTGCGCCAGCCGATGCTCGTCCTGGCGACCGCGAGCGGTTGGGCGGGCCTGTTACCGAGTCAGCGGGTCCGTGCCGACGGCACGTTGGCGCCCCCACGCGCGGCTGACACGGTTGCGGCGGTCATCTTCGTCCGGGGCCCGCCGGTGGTGGTCGGCGGGCCGTCGATGGTGCAGGCAGCGGCAGCCCATCTGCGCCAAGGGCTTCGCGACGCGGTGTCGGGGTTGGACGGCCCGCGCCGAGGGCTGCTGCCGGGCCTGGTGGTGGGCGACACGGGCAATCTCGCCGAGGACGTCAAAAACAACTTCCGGGTCGCCGGAATGTCACATCTGGTGGCTGTGTCCGGGGCGAACTGCGCGATCGTCATCGCCGCAGCGACGATCCTCGTCCGGCGAAGTCGGTGTGGTCCGTGGCTGCGGGCTGGGTGGGTCGCACTGGCCCTACTCTGCTTCGTCGTACTGGCCCGACCGTCTCCCAGCGTCCTGCGGGCCGGTGTCATGGGGCTGATCGGGATTGTCGCGACGGGTGGTGGGCGGCAACGGGGGGCCATACCCGCGCTCTGCGCCACGGTGCTCATACTGGTCCTCGTCAGTCCCGATCTCGCCCGCTCGGTTGGTTTCACTCTTTCGGTGTTCGCGACCGCAGGCCTGGTGATTCTGGCTCCAGGCTGGCGGGATGCGCTGTCACGACGGTTGCCCACGTGGTTGGCGGAGCTGCTCGCGGTCGCCGTGGCGGCACATGTCGCCTGCTCGCCGGTGCTGGCCGCGATCGGCGGCGGCGTCAGCCTCGTCGCCATCCCGGCCAACATGCTCGCCGACTGCGCGGTGGCCCCGGCAACGATCCTTGGGGTGCTCGCCACGATGGCCGCAGTGTGTTGTATGCCGCTGGCCCGGCTGTTGGCCGCCCTCGCCGGCGTGCCATGCGAATGGCTGATCATGATTGCCGACATCGCCGCGCGGGCACCGGGAGCACAGATCGGTTGGCCGACCGGTCCACTCGGAGCCCTGGCCCTGGTCGCCGTCACCACGGCGACGCTCGGTGCGGTCCGCCGGCGCCGCGGACGCAGCCTTCTTGCGGCAGCGGCGATCGGAGCGGTGACCGTTGAGCTGATCGTCATGGTTCGGCCAGTCGGATCATGACCATCCACGGGATGATGGGCCGTCTGCGCGTCGGGTGCCCTTGACGAGGGCGTCGTGGGCCGCGGACCGCGCGCATGACATGCTCCCCAGCGTGTCGTCAACGTCCGCCCTGCCGCGGCTGGTCCTCATCGCCGGGGACGAGGAGCTGTTGGTCGCCCGGGGGATCCGCGACGTCGTGGACGCGGCTCGGGCCCACGATGCCCAGGTGGAGATTGTCGACCGGGCACCCGGCGAGTTGACCGACAGCGATGTGGTTGACCTGTCCAGCTCATCGATGTTCGGTGGGCTGCGCATCGTCGTGGTCCGCGGTGCGCAGGAGCTGGCGGACGATCTTCGGGACGCGCTGCTCGCCTACCTGGCCCGACCGCTGGACGACGTGGTCCTTGTCGTCGTGCACAGCGGTGCCGTGCGCAACCGCAAGCTGGCGGATGCGGTGAAGACGGCCGGTGGGCGGGTGATTCCGGCAGCGCGCATCACCCGTCCGCGCGACCGGCATGACTTCGTCGCGGCCGAGATCCGTCGGCTCGGCGGCCAGATCGGCTCGGGCGCGGTGAAGGCCCTGGTGGACGCTGTCGGTGGTGATCTGCGCGAACTCGCGGCCGTATGTGATCAATTGGTTACGGATTCAGGTGGGCTGGTCAATGAGGCGGTGGTAGTCCTCTATCACCGAGGCCGAGCAGAGGCAACCGGTTTCACGGTGGCGGACGCGGCGATCGCCGGAGACCTGGCGCAGGCTCTGACCGCGCTTCGCCAGACGCTGGGCAGCGGGGTTCCCCCGGTACTGGTGGTAAGCGCCGTCACCACGGGGCTACGGGATCTTGCCCGGGTTTCCGCCGCCGCCGGTGGCTCCGCCTGGGAGGTGGCCCGCGCCCTTGGGATGCCCGACTGGAAGGTCGAGCGCTCCCAACGGGCGGCCCAGGCGTGGAGTGATGCGGGGCTGGCGCGGGCGATGCGTGCCGCCGGCGCTGCGGATGCGGCTGTCAAGGGCGGCGCTGTTGATCCGGTTTACGGACTGGAACGCCTGGTCGCAGAGATCGTGGCGGCTCGTGGTCGCGCGACGGGAAGCCGCCGGTAACTCCGGGCACCGTGACACCGTGACACCTGACGGCCAGGCACCGGGTCGCGGGTCAACCGGACCGGTTGCGTGGGTTGCTCGGAGCCGGCGGCGTCCTATCCATGATCATCATAGCCCTGGCCGAACTGGCAAGCAGGTGGATGATCGCTCAGGCGTCGGTCAGGGATGCGTGCCGCGCGGCCATCGCCGACTTCTTGTTGGCAGCCTGATTGGCATGGATGACACCCTTGCTGACAGCCTTGTCAAGCTTGCGTGACGCGATGCGCAGCTCAAGGCCGGCACGGTCCGGGTCGCCTGCGTCCGCGGCTGCGCGGAAGCGACGGACGACCGTCTTCAGCTCGGATTTGACGGCCTTGTTGCGCAGCCGTCGCTTCTCGTTCGTGAGGTTGCGCTTGATCTGCGACTTGATGTTGGCCACGCGAAAGAACCCCTGGTCGTCGAATCGGCATGGACGGCGGTCGGGCACCGGTGTCGGTTCACCACCGCCGGGTGGTGTGCGTCCATCCCCCGGGAGCCAAGCCACCGGGGAAACATCGGTAACCCTATCAAGGTTTCAACGAACCACTCGCGGGCGGGCACGGGCTCCGCTCGACCGCCCCCGAATCCCGGCGCCCCCCGAATCCCGGCGCGTGCGCAGTGCCGGCGCGTGCGCCTGCCGGCCCAGCACGACGGCGACCGCTGAGTGCGGGCACGATGAGCCTGGCACGATGGGGATGGACCCACGGTCTGTGCAGTCCCACAGTGGGTGCAGTCCCACGATGCGCAGGTCCATCCCGACGAAACGAGAAGACTCCCGCGTGCCCGCAGCTTCCGACCCTCGCCGTGTCAGCCAGGCTTCGGTTGACCAGGCGTCGATCCGCAACTTCTGCATCATCGCCCACATCGACCACGGCAAGTCAACCCTCGCTGACCGGATGCTTGGTGTGACCGGCGTGGTCGAGGCCCGCAACATGCGTGCTCAGTATCTGGATAAAATGGATATCGAGCGCGAGCGCGGGATCACGATCAAGGCACAGAGCGTCCGGCTGCCGTGGCAGGCCGATGACGGTCGTGACTACATCCTCCATCTGATCGACACTCCTGGTCACGTCGACTTCACCTATGAGGTGAGCCGCTCGCTGGCGGCATGCGAGGGCGCGGTGCTGCTGGTCGACGCGGCCCAGGGCATCGAGGCGCAGACCTTGGCGAACCTTTACCTGGCGCTCGAGAACGACCTTCAGATCATCCCCGTGCTCAACAAGATTGATCTTCCGGCCGCGCAGCCCGAGAAGTACGCGGCCGAGCTTGCACAGATCATCGGCTGTGATCCTGATGATGTCCTGCGGGTATCGGGTAAGACCGGGCAGGGCGTGCCCGAGTTGCTCAATGAGATCGTCCGCCGGATCCCCGCGCCCATGGGCGACCCGGACGCTCCGGCTCGGGCCATGATCTTCGACAGTGTCTACGACAGCTATCGGGGCGTGATCACCTATGTGCGGGTGGTCGACGGACGCCTGACCACCCGGGACCGTTGTCTGATGATGTCGACGCGGGCCAGCCATGAGACCCTCGAGGTCGGGGTGATCTCGCCGGACCCGATCGCACGCGACGGACTCTCCGCGGGGGAGGTCGGTTACCTCATCCCGGGTGTCAAGGACGTTCGACAGGCCCGCGTCGGGGACACCGTGACATCGGCGAATCGGCCGGCCGGGCAGGCGCTGGGTGGCTACCGTGATCCACGCCCGATGGTCTACAGCGGTTTGTATCCGCTTGACGGCAGTGAGTATCCGGCATTGCGCGAGGCTCTGGACAAACTGCAGCTCAACGACGCCGCGCTGACCTACGAGCCGGAGACGTCCGCGGCGTTGGGGTTCGGGTTCCGCTGCGGCTTTCTGGGGCTTCTCCATCTGGAGATCGTCCGGGAACGCCTCGAGCGGGAGTTCGGCCTCACGCTCATTTCGACCGCGCCGAACGTGGTCTACCGGGTGGTCATGGAGGATGGCAGCGAGGCTGTGGTCACGAATCCGAGCGACTGGCCGGCAGGAAAGATCAACGAGATCTATGAGCCGGTCGTGGAGGCGATGGTGCTGCTGCCGTCGGACTTCGTGGGCCAGGTGATGGAGCTGTGTCAGGGGCGCCGCGGCATGTTGCGCGGGATGGACTACCTGTCCACCGACCGGGTGGAGCTCAAATACACACTGCCACTCGGTGAGATCATTTTTGACTTCTTCGACGCGCTGAAATCCCGTACCCGTGGGTATGCCAGCCTTGATTACGAACCCGCCGGCGAACAGGCATCCGACCTGGTGAAGGTCGACATCCTTCTCCAAGGCGAGGCCGTCGACGCGTTCTCCGCGATCGTACACAGGGACAAGGCGTACGGCTACGGCGTGGCCATGACCTCCCGGCTCCGGGAGCTGATTCCACGCCAGCAGTTCGAGGTGCCGATCCAGGCGGCGATCGGAAGTCGGATCATCGCCAGGGAGAACATCCGCGCGATTCGCAAGGACGTGCTGGCGAAGTGCTACGGCGGCGACATCACGCGTAAGCGCAAGCTGCTGGAGAAGCAGAAGGAGGGCAAGAAGAAGATGAAGACCATCGGTCGCGTCGAGGTCCCTCAGGAGGCTTTCATCGCGGCCCTGTCGACGGATTCCGCCAACGCCGCCAACACTCCGAAGACCACGAAGTAGGAGTGCGTGGCCCGCTGCCCGGACCTCATCGGTGCGACGAGGTCCGGGCGGACGCGATACGACGCGGTTGCGGGTCGGGCGGTGGCAGGTTGGGCGGTGGCGCGGGTCAGGCGGTGGTGCTGAGCGTCGCCGCCGGCCAGTTCAGCTGATCCGGGGGGACGACGAGGGCAGTCGGATGGGTTCGGTAACAGGTTCGTCGCGGTGGGTGGGGCTGTCCGGTCCGGTCGGTGCGCCGGATCGATACTCCGTTGCGTGGGGGGGAAGAAGATCCTCGATGTTGTCGAGGACACCGCGCACGGCGTCGTCATTCATGTGAATCAGCTTCCCCGACTGGGGACCACGAGTTCACGACGCTTCGCCCATATTGTCTGGTAGATTCACAACGAGAAGACAACATTGGTCGTGCTCGGGTAACTGTCCATCGGGTGGCACTGTCTATCGGGTGGCGCTGTCCGTTCGGTGGCACCGTCCGTTCGGTGGCGCTGTCCATCCGGTGACACATGTCTCGTTCGGGATTGAATGTTCCGCCTGGGTGACGGCCGCGATTGCTGTAACGAAAGTGGATGCAAGGGGCAGACACAGTGTCGCCGTTCAGGCACACTATGGTCATGTCACGGGTCATGTCACGCATCACGGCGGCCGCTTCCGGCCGCGGGTTGTCCGGCGAAGCCGCCCCGGCCGACGGCAGGCTTCCGGCGTCGGCCACAAACTTGGTGGGCACTCGCCCGTTCGGCGTCTATGTCCACGTCCCATACTGCACGACCCGCTGCGGCTACTGCGACTTCAACACCTACACGGCGACCGAGCTCGGCCCGGGAGTCGCGATCGGGACGTTCGTCGAGACGCTTGCCGGTGAGTTCCGCGTGGCCCGCGCCGTCCTCGGCGCGGCAGACCTGGCCGTCTCGACCATTTTCCTCGGCGGCGGGACGCCGACGCTCCTTCCGGTCGAGGACCTCAGGGCGCTGCTTCGAATGATCGACACGGAGTTCGGCATCGCCCCGGACGCCGAGGTGACGACCGAGGCGAACCCCGAGTCCGTGGACGCGAGCACATTGGAACAGCTGCGCGCTGCCGGCTACACGCGGGTCTCGTTCGGCATGCAGAGTGCCCGGTCGCACGTGCTCGCCGCCCTTGACCGTCGGCATACTCCCGGACGTGTACCCGATGTGGTCAGTTGGGCACGCAAGGCGGGATTCAACCATGTCAACCTCGACCTCATCTACGGCTCGCCGGGTGAGTCGGACCGGGACTGGCAGGCGAGCCTGGACGCCGCGGTCGAACTCGCTCCCGATCATGTGAGCGCGTATGCGTTGACTGTTGAGGACGGCACCCGGCTGGCCCGCCGGATCAGGCGTGGCGAGCTGCTCCCGCCGGACGATGACATGATGGCCGACCGTTACCATCAGGCCGAGCAGACCCTGACCGCGGCGGGCCTACGGTGGTATGAGATCAGTAACTGGGCCCGTGACGAAGCGTCCCGCAGCCGGCACAATCTCGGCTACTGGCGTGGTCATGACTGGTGGGGTTTCGGACCGGGGGCACACAGCCATGTCGGCGGTGTGCGCTGGTGGAACGTCCGTCATCCGGCCGCCTACAGCGCGCTGCTCGCCGAGCAGGCGAGTCCTGCCGCGGCCCGTGAGCTGCTGGACGACGACGCCAGGCAGATGGAGCGGGTGATGCTCGGGGTTCGCCTGGCCGACGGCCTCGCCGTCGACGAGCTGACCGACGCGGGGCGTGCGCGGGCCGCGACGCTTGCTGTGGACGGGTTGATCGAGCCGGCCGGGCTGGAGGCCGGACGCGTGTTGCTCACCCTGCGTGGCAGGCTCCTGGCCGATACCGTGGTCCGTGATCTCCTTCCGGACTGACCGGCGCCACCCCTTGGCGAAGGCCTTGAGTTTCTGCACTCGCTGACGTGCTCGACCGTCTCGGCTGGAGGCCAAGACGGCTACAATTGGCACTCGAGGCAACGGAGTGCCAGGACGCTTCGGAAGTACGGGTTCTGGTCCTGGTCGCCTCGTGCGGTCGTGGCTGGCCTCGCCAAACGGCCTCAACGTGGCGAAGGGGTGAAGCGACGTGCTGGAAGAACGGCGGTTGGACGTTCTGCGCGCCATCGTTGAGGACTTTGTGCTGAGCAACGAGCCCGTGGGGTCCAAAGCACTGGCAGAGCGCCACCAGCTGGGGGTATCGCCTGCTACTGTACGTAATGACATGTCTGCACTTGAGGAGGAAGGCTACATTACCCAGCCGCACACGAGCGCGGGGCGGATCCCGACGGACAAGGGCTACCGCCTGTTCGTCGACCGGCTGTCGGGGGTCAAGCCCCTGTCGCGGGCGGAGCGGCGGGCGATCCAGAGCTTCCTCGAGGGAGCGATCGATCTCGATGACGTGGTCCGGCGGTCGGTTCGGCTGCTGGCCCAACTGACCCGCCAGGTCGCCGTCGTGCAGTACCCGTCGTTGTCGTGCAGCAGCGTCCGGCACATCGAGATCGTGACGATCACGCCGGCGCGGCTGCTTTTCGTAATGATTACTGACACCGGTAGGGTTGAGCAGCGGGTGGTCGAAGTGCCCGCCCCGGTTGACGATCTGATCGTCGGCGAACTGCGGGGTGTACTCAACGCCGCGTTGAACGGGCGCAGGCTGGTGGACGCGCCCGAGGCGGTCGCGGACCTGTCGGACGCCGCCCGCCCGGATCTGCGTCCACATCTGAATACGCTGATCGCGGTGGTGATGGAGGCGCTGGTCGACAAGCCCGAGGAGCGGGTGGCGCTGGCGGGTACAGCCAACCTGACATTGTCGGCTCTCGACTTCGCCGATACGCTGCGTCCCCTTCTGGAAGCGCTGGAGGAGCAGGTTGTTCTGTTGAAACTGATCGGCGAGGTACGCGACCTCGACACCGTTACGGTACGTATTGGTCAGGAAAACAGCATGGATGCGCTACGTTCCACCTCGGTGGTGGCAACGGGGTACGGCCGCGGAGCATCCGCCTTGGGCGGCCTGGGAGTGGTCGGTCCGAGGCGGATGGACTATCCGGGGGCCATGGCGGCGGTAAGAGCCGTCGCCAAGTACGTGGGTGATCTTTTGGGTGCCGACTGATGGCCACTGACTACTACGAAGTGCTGGGCGTACGCCGAGACGCTTCGAACGACGAACTCAAGCGGGCATATCGCAGGCTCGCTCGGGAACTGCATCCCGACGTGAACCCCGACCCGGAGGCGCAGCAGCGCTTCAAGGCCGTGACCACCGCGTACGAGGTGCTGTCGGACCCGGAGAAGCGCCAGGTCGTCGACCTCGGTGGTGATCCGCTGGCTCCCGGTGGGGGAGGCGGCGCCGGGGCTTCCTTCGGGGCGGGCTTCGGCGGCCTCGGCGACATCATGGATGCCTTCTTCGGTGGCGGGGCAAATCGTGGGCCGCGCTCACGGGTCCGTCGCGGCAACGACGCGTTGCTCCGTCTGGAGCTCGACCTCGCCGAGACCGCGTTCGGGGCGACCCGGGATATCACCGTTGACACCGCGGCGGTGTGCGCCACCTGCTCCGGGGAGGGATCAGCGCCGGGTAGCCATCCGGTGACCTGCCCGGTGTGTCACGGGCGTGGAGAGATCCAACAGGTGACCCGGTCGTTCCTGGGCCAGATGGTCACTTCCAGGCCGTGCACCCGATGCGGAGCCACCGGGAGCGTGATCGAGCATCCGTGCCGGGAATGCGGCGGCGACGGCCGGGTACGTAAGCGGCGCAACCTTACCGTCAAGATCCCTTCTGGGGTTGAGGACGGGATGCGCATCCGGTTGTCCGGCGAAGGTGAGGTCGGCCCGGGCGGCGGGCCCAACGGTGACCTCTACGTCGAGGTGCAGGAGCGTCCCCATCCGGTCTTCACCCGGGAAGGCGACGATCTGCACTGCGAGCTGCGGGTGCCCATGACGGCCGCCGCGCTCGGTACCACCTGTGAGTTGGACACTTTGGACGGCAGCGAGACCCTCACGGTCAAGCCCGGCACTCAGCCTGGGTATGTCATCACCATGAGTGGTCGCGGCATTCCGCATCTGCGTTCGGTCGGCCGCGGTCACCTGCACATCCATGTGGTGGTGGAGACGCCGACCAAGCTTGATCCTGATCAGGAAAGGCTGCTGCGAGAGCTGGCGAAGTTGCGGGACGAGGAGCAGCCGGCGGTGGTGACCAGTGGCAACGGGACCGCCGACGGGCAGGGCTTCTTCTCCAGGCTCCGCGGCGCCCGCGGCACGCGGTAGGCGGGGCCGGATGCGGGTTGCCGTGGGCCGGACCGGGCGCGAAGGAACGGACAGCTGACCGCGCCTCTTTTCCACCAGGGCCTGGTTCCCGACGGCAGAGAGCTGACACTCTCCGGTTCGGAGGGTCACCATGCTGCGATGGTTCGTCGACTTCGCCCCGGTGAACGCCTGGATATCACCGATGGTCTCGGAGTGGTTGCCGAATGTACCGTTCTGCGTTGTCGGCGCGACGAGGTCGACTGCACGGTCGAACGCAGGGTCGTGTACCCGGAGCCTGCTCCCCGGCTGGTCGTGGTCCAGGCCCTGGCCAAGGGTGACCGCGGTGAGCTCGCCGTCGAGCTCATGACCGAGGTGGGGGTCGACGAGATCGTCCCCTGGGCGGCCGCCCGCTCGATCGTCCGTTGGGAGGGGGATCGTGGCATGCGGGCGCATGCGCGCTGGTCGGCCACGGCGCGTGAGGCCGCGAAGCAGTCACGGCGAGTGTTCTGGCCCCGGCTGGCGGGCCTCGCTGACACCGCTGCGGTCGGCGCTCGGATCGTGACCGCGGACATTGCGGTGGTTCTGCATGAGGAGGCGACCGAACCGCTGGTCGCGGGGCTGCGCGAGGCGGGCGTGGCGGGATCGTCGGAGATCGTCGTGGTAGTGGGTCCAGAAGGTGGAATCACCGACAGTGAGCTTGAGGTCTTCGGTGCGGCCGGAGCGATGCCTGCCCGGCTCGGTCGCACGGTGTTACGGACGTCGACCGCAGGTGTCGTCGCGGCCGCGATCGTGTTGTCCCATACCACCCGCTGGGATCGGTAGACCGGAGGTGGCGCAATGCTGGTTCGGGATGCTGGTTCGCGATGCTGGTTG
This sequence comes from Protofrankia sp. Cas3, assembly GCF_963555955.1. Lineage (NCBI taxonomy): Bacteria > Bacillati > Actinomycetota > Actinomycetes > Frankiales > Frankiaceae > Protofrankia > Protofrankia sp. Cas3. The sequence goes on along the minus strand of NZ_CAUVXP010000046.1, from coordinate 14,208 downwards.
TTCTCGCGCGACCGGCGGTCTCGCGGATCGTTAGACTAGGGGCCGTACTGACTCATGTCGTTTGAGAGGTCTCGTGGCCGCAGCCGGCTGCAACCCATGACCGATTCCGTCTCCCCGTCCGACCAACGGACCGTCACCCGCATCGTCGTCCCGGGCGCGCACAGTATGGTAAGCCTGCTGGGCCACCAGGACGAGTTGTTGCGTGTCATCGAGCAGGCCTTACCGTCCGATATCCATGTCCGGGGCAACGAGATCACCATTACCGGTCATCCGGACGAGAACGCACTGGCCGCCAAGCTCTTCGCCGAACTGATCGCTCTGTTGGAGTCCGGCACGGAACTGACGCCGTCCCACGTCAACCACTCGTTGTCGATGTTGCGCAGTGGTGGCGATGAGCGGCCTGCCGAGGTGCTCACCCTCAACATCCTGTCCGGCCGTGGGCGGACGATCCGTCCCAAGACGTTGAATCAGAAACGCTATGTGGACGCGATCGACGTCCACACGATCGTGTTCGGCATCGGCCCGGCCGGCACCGGCAAGACCTATCTGGCCATGGCCAAGGCCGTGCAGGCACTCCAGTCAAAGCAGGTGAACCGGATCATCCTGACCCGGCCCGCGGTCGAGGCGGGAGAGCGGCTCGGTTTCCTGCCCGGCACGCTTTACGACAAGATCGACCCGTATCTGCGACCGCTCTACGACGCCTTGCACGACATGGTCGATCCGGACTCGATCCCACGACTGATCCAGAGCGGAACCATCGAGGTCGCGCCGCTCGCGTACATGCGCGGCCGGTCCCTGAACGACGCTTTCATCATCCTGGACGAGGCGCAGAACACCTCCGGTGAGCAGATGAAGATGTTCCTCACCCGGCTCGGTTTCGGTTCCAAGATCGTTGTTACCGGGGATGTGACCCAGGTGGATCTGCCCAGCGGAACCCGCAGCGGCCTGCGTGTCGTCCGGGAAATCCTCGACGGCGTTGAGGACGTCCACTTCGCGACGCTGACCAGCACGGACGTGGTACGTCACCGGCTGGTCAGCGACATCGTCGACGCCTATGCCCGCTGGGACGCGGCAAGCGCGCCCAGCCCGCGACCTGCGCAGGCCGGCCGCCGGGACCGACGATGACCGGCCGTCGTTAGGGCGTGGCCGATGACCCGCAACCGGATGACCCGCAACCGGATGACGCGCAACCGAGGACGTGCCGCGAGCAGTGGCGCCGCACGAGGATGGATGGCTGATGGCCGTATTCGTGGCTAACGAGTCAGGCGTTGACGTTGATGAGGTCGCACTTACCGCTCTTGCCCGGTTCGTGTTGGACGCCATGAAGGTCAATCCACAGGCGGAGCTGTCGATAATGCTGGTGGAGCTGACCGCGATGGAGGAACTCCACGTCCGTTACATGGGCGAGGAAGGTCCGACCGACGTGCTGGCCTTCCCCCAGGACGACGCCTTCGACCCGTCCGCGCCTGATGCGGGTGAGGACGACCCGGCCCTGCTGCTCGGCGATGTCGTTCTGTGTCCGGAGGTCGCCCGCAAGCAGGCGGCAAAGGCGGGTCACTCACCGGAACACGAGATGCATCTGCTGTGTACGCACGGGATCCTGCACCTGCTCGGCTACGACCACGCCGAGCCCGAGGAGGAGCGCGAGATGTGGGCGGTGCAGTCCCGCCTGCTGGCATCGTGGGAGGTCGTCCGGACCGCTGGTACGCACTGAGTACGGCGATTGCGCGGCGTAGCAACGTCCGGGCGCGGCAGACGCCGTGGCAGACAGCGTGCCAGCCGCCGCGGCAGACGGAGTGGCAGACGGAGTGGCAGACACTGAGCGTGGTGCGGGGGAGCTGACGGGACGAGCCCATGGGCTATGGTGATGTTCCACTTCTGCTGATCGCGGTGGTTGCCGCGCTGTTCGCGGCGGGTATCGGGTGTGTCGACGCGGCGCTGACCCGCGTGTCCCGAGTGTCGGTCGAGGAGTTCCTGCGAGCCGGCCGGCCAAGGGCCACCCGCCTGGCCACGATCGTCGCAGACCCCGGTCGCTACCTGGCGCTGCTGCTGTTGCTGCGGATTGTCGGTGAGATGATCGCGACAGCCTGCGTGACTGTCATCGCCGTGCACACCTACGGTGCCGGATTCGCCTCGGTCGCGCTCGGGGCACTGGCCGGCACCCTGTTCGCGTACGTCCTGGTCGGCGTGATGTTCCGAACGTTGGGCCGGCAGCACGCAGCAGTGGTGGCGCTCGCGACCGCGGGGCTCACCACCTGGCTCGGCGCGCTGTTCGGTCCACTGCCCCGATTGCTGATCGCGTTTGGCAACGCGGTCACTCCCGGGCGAGGCTACCGGGACGGTCCGTTCGCCACCGAAGCGGAACTGCGTGACCTGGTTGATCTCGCGCAGGAGCGCGACGTCATCGAACGTGGTGAGCGCGACATGATCGCATCCGTGTTCGAGTTCGGGGACACCCTGGTACGCGAGGTCATGGTCCCCCGTCCTGACATGGTCCACATCGGGTCGGCGAAAACCGTCAGACAGGCCATCTCGCTGGCATTGCGCAGCGGTTTCTCGCGTATTCCGGTCACCGGGGAGACGGTGGACGACGTCGTCGGGATCGCCTTCCTCAAGGACATGGTAGGCCGTGAGCGCGAAGGCTGGGACGCCCGGCCTGTTTCGGATGTGATGCGTCCGCCCGCACTGGTGCCCGAGAGCAAGCACGCTGACGCCCTGCTACGGGAGATGCAGGCGTCTCGGACCCACATGGCGATCGTCATCGACGAGTACGGCGGCACCGCGGGGTTGGTGACCATCGAGGACATCCTCGAAGAGATCGTCGGAGAGATCACCGACGAGTACGACACCGAGACCGCGCCGGTGGAGTGGATCGATGACGACGTGGCCAGGGTGACCGCCCGGCTGGCGGTGGACGATCTGCGCGAGCTGTTCGCAACGGATGAGCTGCCGGGATCCGGTGATGTCGAGACGGTCGGCGGGCTGCTGGCGAGTGCGCTGGGACACGTGCCGATACCGGGAGCGACCGCAACCGTCGGCGTGCTGACGCTCACCGCCGAGAGCGCGGCCGGCCGGCGCAACCAGATCGGTACGGTGGTGGTCCGGCGGTCGGCGCGCCCTGGCGAGGACGGCGCAGGCGGGTCCGCGAACGAGATCGCCCGCGCCGGCGGCGAGAGCAGAGACGGGGACGCGAAACATGGTGACGGTGGCCGCGACGGCGATGCCCTCGGCCCGGTCGTACGCCGTACCGCGTTCGGGACGCGTACATGAGTGAGACGGACGAGACAGGGGTGGGCGTGTCGGAGCAGGAGCCGAACAGGCTGGGCTCGAACGGTCGGAACGCCGGTGGACCGCGGTCGGCCGCGGACGTCACGCCGATTGCCCTCGGCGCGCTGCAACCGGAGGACGCCAAGCTCGTGACCCTGGCCCGGTCGGCACGGTTGCGCGCCTACGTGCCCCGCGGCGGAACCGCGTCGGCCCAGGGTGCGGCCGTCCGTGACACCGACGGCCGGACATACGCGGCAGCGACCGTGGAGAACGCCGACGCTCGGCTGACGGTGTCGGCGCTTGCGGCGGCGGTGGTCGCGGCGGCGTCCAGCGGAGCGCGCCGTTTCGAGGCCGCGGCGATCGTGTCGCAGGGCGCGCCGGTCCCGGATCTTCCCGACGCCGGGGACCTTCCGGCCGCTCCGGTCGCTCCCGCCGTGCCTTCTGTACCTTCCGGACCAGCTGCCGAGGACCTGCTCGTGCTGGGCGAGTTCGGCGCCGGCGTTCCGGTGTTCCTCGCCGGCCCGGACGGTGTGGTCCGCGGCCGGGTGAGAACCTAGTGGTTGCCGCCATGGAGACCGAACCGCAGTTCCGGTCGGGGTTTGCGTGCTTTGTCGGACGTCCCAACGCGGGCAAGTCCACGCTGACCAACGCACTCGTCGGCGCGAAGGTCGCGATCACCTCCGGGCGGCCGCAGACGACCCGGCACGCCATCCGGGGCATCGTGCACCGCGACGACGCCCAGCTGGTACTGGTCGACACCCCCGGGCTGCACCGTCCCCGCACGCTGCTCGGACAGCGGCTCAACGACGTGGTGCGCTCCACCCTGTCGGAGGTGGACGTGGTCGGCTTCTGCGTCCCGGCGAACGAGCCGGTGGGTCGCGGCGACCGGTTCATCGCCGACGAGCTCGCCCGCCTGCCCAAGCGGACGCCGGTGATCGCGATCGTCACCAAGACCGATCTGGTGTCCGACCGGGACGCGCTGGGGGCACAGCTGCTCGCGGTCTCCTCGCTCGCGGATTTCGCCGCGGTGATACCGGTCAGCGCCGTGTCGTCGTTCCAGGTAGGCGTGCTCGCTGATCTGCTGGTGGAACGGTTGCCGGCTGGTCCGCCGCTGTATCCGGACGGCGATCTGACCGACGAACCCGAGCAGGTGATGGTCGCCGAACTGGTGCGTGAGGCCGCTTTGGAGGGCGTGCGCGACGAGCTGCCGCACTCCCTGGCCGTCGTTGTGGAGGAGATGATCCCGCGCGAGGACCGACCCGCCGACCGCCCGCTGCTCGACGTCCATGTGAACGTCTACGTCGAGCGCCAGAGCCAGAAGGCGATCGTCATCGGTGCCAAGGGCGCGCGGCTCAAGGACGTCGGGACGCGGGCGCGCACCCAGATCGAGGCGCTGCTGGGGACGCCGGTCTTCCTGGACCTGCACGTCAAGGTCGCCAAAGACTGGCAGCGCGATCCCCGCCAGCTCCGCAAACTCGGTTTCTGAGTGCAGGTGCCCGGAGCGGCCCCATCCCCAACGATGTGATTCTGGTGCTGCTGGAGTAGCAGCAGAATCACATCCTTCGCCTGGCCCTGGGACCGCGGGTTCTGGGACCGCCGGCTCTGGAACCGTGAGCGTTGGGCACGTCGGCGTCCGGGATGTGGGTGGGTGCGCCGAACAGCCAGACGAGAGTGACGGCCGCCAGCGTCTCCGCGGTGAGCAGGGCGACGAGGACGACGAGCTGGAACCGGGCCGCGTCGGTGGGGCTCGCGCCGCCGAGCAGGGCGCCGACGAAGGCGCCCGGCAGCGTGACCAGCCCGACTGTGCGGGTCTGGTCGACGGCGGGCAGCAGGGCTTCCTGGATGGCGGTGCGGGCGAGGTCCGCGACCGCCTGGCGTGGGGTGGCGCCGAGCGCGAGCCAGGCCTCGACCTCGTCGCGGCGGCGCACCATCGCCTCGTACAATCGCCGACCCGCCAGGGTGCTGGCGGTCATGGTGCCGCCGATCACGATGCCGCCGGCCGCGACCAGATAGCGCGCGGACCGGTCGAGCAGCGGGACGCCGAAGATGATCCCGAGCGTGACGGCCGCGCCGGCCGTGCTGGCGGCAAGCACGGACCGTCGGGCGTCGGGGAAGCCGGTGAGCCGGCTCGCCGCGGTCAGGGTCGCTACGGTGAGCATCACGACGAGGACTGCGACCGTTGCCGCGGGTGCGGCGAGCACCCCGCGCAACGCCAGGCCGACGAGGGTGAGCTGGGCGCCGGCCCGAACCGCGGCGACGATCACCGCCCGGCGTAACCGTACGCCGGCGACGGTGAGGCAGCCGACGGCTACAGCAAGCAGAGCACCCAGGCCCACGGCCATCGCAATGACGTTGCCCACCGGCTCACTGTGCGGCCTGTCTACCTGCCCGCACACACGCGGGGAGGTAGACAGACCGGCAGACAGGCAGCTGGCGGATAGTGACGGCCATGGCTGGCGTGCGGCGGGTGGTCCCGCTGACCCTGGGTTGGGTCGAGGTGCCGTATTCGATGTCGGTGCACGGCGCTGCGGACGACATCCGGCTACGTCAGCCCGTCCCGGCGTTGCTGGTGGAGGTCGACGGGGGCTGGTTGCTGATCGACACCGGGCTCAACCCGGCATTCGTGCGGGACGCGGCCCTGTGCCGCCGCTTCCACCGCGACACCGGCGTGGAGGTGTGGCTCCCGCCTGGCGCCGGCGACCCGCTGGAGGGTGCGCTGGAACGGGTCGGGCTCACCCTCGACCAGATCGACGTGGTTGCCGTCTCCCACCTGCACAGCGACCACGCCGGCGGGCTGCGCCACTTCGCCCGGCGCGGTACACCCGTCCACATTCAGGGCCGCGAGCTTGACCACGGGCTCGGTACCCACCCGGCGCAACTGGAGGCCGACGGCATCATCCGGGTCGACTTCGATCACCCGGCGATCACCTGGCAGGTGGCCGACGGCGACACCGAGATCGCCCCGGGGGTGACCGCGGTCCGCACTGCCGGGCACACCCCAGGTCACCAGAGCTTTATCGTCGAGATGGATCCCACGGTGGGCGGCGGCGGGTATGTCTTCGCGTTCGACGCCGCGGACCTGCAGGAGAACATCGATTTTGAGCGGGCCGTCGGTGGGTCGATCGGCGTTCCGCCGGAGGCGACGATCGAGCCGATCCGGCGGCTGAAGGCGATCGCGTCCGCCCGTGGCCTGCGTCTGCTCCCCGGCCACGATCCGGTCGCGTGGCCGGCGCTCACCGCCGAGTTGGCGGATCCGCGGTCGGATCCGCGGTCGGATCCGCGGTTGGGTCAGCGGTTGGATCCGCGACTGCCGCAAGCAGGGCCTCCCGGTTCGCCAGGATGAAGTCCTTGAGCGCGCCCGGCTGCAGTGCGAAACGGGTCAGGGCCTCGCCGTGCAGGTCGATCCGTTCGACGTCGTAGCGTCCCTTCGTCGGGTTGGTGAACTCGTCGCCCGTCCTGGCGGCAAGATCGATCGAAGTGAGCCGGCAGACGAAGAAGTGCTGGACGGTGATGCCCGGCCCACTGCCACCGCAGCCTCCACCTCCTCCACCTCCGCTGTCTCCGCCGTGTTTTGTCGTGCTCGTTTTTGTCGTGCTCGTGAGGAACACCTGCTGAACCCGGTCGACGGCGGCGCCCAGCTCCTCGGCGAGCTCCCGGTGCAGGGCTGCCTCCACCGAGGCGTCCTGTTGATCGACCCCGCCGCCCACAGTGGCCCAGTAGGGCTGCTGGCCCGGCAGGGTCCGGCGGAAAACGACCAGCCGTCCGCGGGAATCGATCAGAATCGCTCTGGCTGCCCGTCGCACCACTCGCACCGGTCCATCATGGTCCGGCGCTGGGTTCGGCGTCTGTTGAGAGTCCACCTGCGCCGTCGACGTCGACATTCCTATGGTCCCTGGTTGATCGGGGCCGCGCCCGCCGCGAGGAGATACCTGCCGCCGAGGTTCGTCCAGCCCCCGTCCAGCGGGGCGGATGCGCCCATGTGTCGGTTGTAGAGGGCGTGGTCGGTGCCGGCGACGAACACGTCCACGGTCCCGTTCCCGGCCGCAGCGAAGGCGGGCAGTCCGACGATCATCCCACCGGCGTCGACGAACCGGATGAACGGCGCGGCGGCGTAGGCGAGCGCTCCCGACGCCAGCCGGCAGCCGACGAACGCCGGCCCGTATGCGGTTCCGGTTCCGTTCGGGCCAGGCCGGACATCCTGGCCACCGGAGGGACCGTAGCCACCGGAGGGACCGTCGGCGTAGGGACTGTTACCGCCGGCACCCGGCCCCCCGTCGCAGCGGACGCCGAGCACCGTCCAGGCCGAGGCGGCCGTCCGCCGGTAGAGGTTGGCGGCGGGCGCGACGTTGCTGGTGGTGCGGGTGGTGCGGGTGACGTTGCTGGTGGCGCGGGTTGTGAACCAGGTGACGACGCCGTCCACGACGGCCACCGCTGGAGCGGCGTCGGTCTGCCCGCCGTAGTTCGTCCACCAGGTGACCCGGGCCGGCCGGCCGGAGGCGTCGACGGGCACGGCGCTGACGTACAGCGCGCGGTCGCTGCCGCGGCAGCCGACGTGCAGGGTTGATCCGACGACGATCGCGGCCTGCCCGTAACACTGTGTTCCGGGAGGGCCGAACGGCGACCACGCGCGGTCGGTCTCGTCCCGCATCCAGAGGTTCCCGTCGGTGCCACCCACGATGTAGGTGACCCTGCCGGCAGCCTGGATCACCGTCGGGACGGATGTGGCCCGACCGCCCAGCGACGCGGGGGCGACCTGGCCGGATCGCTTCGCCCACACGGCGTGGTCCGTGCCGATGCCGACGGCGATCGTGTACTCGTCCTGGCCCGGGGGTCGGCTGGCGGGGGTCGTCGCGGGGGTCGTCGCGGGGGTCGTGGTGAACGCGGTGGTGGCGAGCCTGTTCCACCGGGGCGCGCCGCGCCCGGTCACAAGGTCGTAGCCGACCGTGGCGCGGTGGGCGCCGTTGTTACCGACTGTGATGTCCCGGAAGGCTGAAACAGGTGCCTTGTACAGCCGGTCATGGATGTCGCCGTACCCGCCTGATTGCTGGCCGGTCGACGCCCATTCGGCCGCGAGCATCCCGGCGGCGGCGGGTGATGCGAGGCTGGTGCCACCGAAACGCATCCAGCCGGGCACGGTCGTGCCGCCGTGGCTTTCCCAGTAACGGCGGTTGTAGATGGCGAAGCCGGTCGTCGGGTCGGCGTTCATGGCGAGGTCGGGCAGCGCGCGCGACGTACAGGCCGTGACCGGTTGCCAGTCCGGCCGGGCGAACAGCGCTGAGCAGCCGCCACCGGAGCCGGCCCAGGCGGTCTCCGACACGGTCGCGCCGGTCGGGTTGAGCATCGTCGTGCCACCTACCGCGATCACTGATGGTGACGACGCCGGGTAGCTCGCGGTGGCGGTACCGTTGCCGCAGTCGTCGGATCCGCTGTCCCCGGAAGCGGTGAAGGTGGTGACGCCCGCCGCGGCGATCGCCGCCAGCAACGTTTCGGCGGTGCGGACGAACGCTGCGCTGTTGTACGGCTCACACAGACCCCAGGACGCGTTGAACGCAACGAGGTTCGCGCTCGGGTCGGCGGCGTCGAGGCGGACCCGGTCGAGGATGTCGAGAAAGCCCTGGTCGGTGTTGGGCGCGAAATAGACACGTTGGCGCGCGCTGGGCGCGACTGCCAGTTGTACCTCCTGGTCGAGGGCGACCTCGCTGTCCCCGTCGCCGTCCAGGGCGGCGTTGTAGGCGGGTGCGCGACCGACGCTCACGGCCGTGTAACGCCCACCCGCGACCGGGTCCGGTATGCCTGCTGCCGCCGCGTAGGCGCGCAGGTCGGCCGGGTCCCAGCCGGACAGCTGGAGGCTGGCGACGGTCGGGTCGGGCCCGCCGTCGCCGCGGTGGCCGTCCGGCGCGCCATAGGCGGCACGCAGGTCGGCGCCGCTGTAGCCGGCGTCGGGCGGCACCGCGGCCGCGCTGCGCGCAGTCGCCGGCCCTGTCCGCGCGGCCCGTGTACCGAGGTGGCGGAATGCCGGTCGGGTCTCGTCACCACCGACGGCGACCGAGACCAGACCGTGCAGGGATGCGGGGAGGGCGGGCAGGCTCTGTGCGTAACGCAGGGCAGGACGGGAGTCGCGGGCGCTGCCGAACAGCGTCCGGAGGCGGTCTGCATCGCCGGTGGCGGTGACGCTCCATGCGGTGGTCCGGGTGACGGTCAGGCCGAGCGTGTCGAGCTCGTTCGCGACCGTGTCGTGGGTCGCGTCTGAGGGCAGAAACGCCCTCAGACGGGTCGCCCGGTCCTGCGCAGACGCGCTCACCGCGCCGGCGACCGACCGCGCGAGGTGATCCAGACCGCCACGGTCGGGTGCGGCGAGATAGACGGTGACGGTCTGGGTGGCTGCGGTCTGGCCGGTTGTCGGCTGACCGGTTGTGACCTGAGTGGCCGTGGTCTGGGCGGCCGCGGCTACGGCGGCATGGGTCTGGATCACGATCAAGGCGAGGGTCAGTGGGAAAACAGTCAAATAGCCACAAAAATATACAAATCTTTTCCGTACCGCCGGCACTCCTACTCCCTGTTCTCTCGTGGATGCTGAAAGTGACTATTGCAGGGCGTGACAGTCCGGAGCCGGCGGGGTCCGCATCGCAGCGCGGATCCGGCGTCGCGAGGTGCCCCGCCAGCCCGCCGCCAGCCCGGCGCCAGCCCGGCGATAGGCCGCCGGCCCGGCGGACAGCTCGGACCGGTCCGCCGGGCAGCGGCATGTCACAATCGGTCCGGGGCGACCGTGTCCTGACCACTTACCGGGATGCGTGCAACCATGGGTGGGTGCCGGTCTACCGCGATGAAGGTGTCGTCCTGCGAACGACGCCGCTCGCCGAGGCCGACCGCATCGTCACCGTGTTGACCCGGCGGACGGGACGGGTGCGCGCGGTGGCCAAAGGGGTGCGCCGCACGTCGTCCCGGTTCGGCGCCCGGCTGGAGCCGGGTACCCACGTCGACCTCCAGCTACATGAGGGGCGCTCGCTCGACACGGTCACGCAGGCCGACATCCTGCGCCCCTATGGCGCGGTGATCGCTGCCGACTATGCGCGGCACACCGCCTCGGCTGTCATGCTGGAAACCGCTGAACGGCTGACCAGCGAGGAACGCCAGCCGGCTATCCGTCTGTTCCTGCTTCTGATCGGCGGTCTGCGTACCCTCGCCCAGGGCGAACGTGCGCCGGGCCTCGTCCTGGACGCCTTCCTGCTGCGTGCGTTGGCGGTCTCGGGCTACGGGATGGCGCTGCGCGAGTGCGCCCGCTGCGGCCAGCAAGGGCCCCACCAGGCGTTTTCCATCGCGGCGGGCGGCGTAGTGTGCCCGCAGTGCCGACCGCACGGTGCAGCTTCGATGTCGCCGGCCGCCGTGACGCTGCTGTCCGACCTGCTTACCGGCGACTGGGCCGCCGCCGATGTGAGCGAGGTCCGCACCCGGCGCGAGGCTGGCGGATGTGTCGCCGCTTACCTGCAGTGGCATCTCGAGTACGGCTTACGTGCACTGCCTCATCTGGAGCGGGCGTGAACCGGGCCGGACGCGTCGGGGGTGGCGCGTTCGACGATGATGCGTCGATGATGTTTGTGGGCGCGGGAGGAACGATGATCGCGCTACCTTTGACTGGCGGTAGAAGGGAGGTGTCCGGTGAGTCGACGTAACGGGAGAGTCGGACGGTTCCGTGAACCGCATCCGCATCCTTCCGGCGCATGTCCGCCGGAGATTCCTTCCGAGTTGATCCCGCGGCATGTCGCCATCGTCATGGACGGCAACGGCCGCTGGGCGAAAATGCGTGGCCTGCCGCGCACGAAGGGCCACGAGGCCGGTGAGGAGGCCCTCTTCGACTGTGTGGAGGGCGCGATCGAGCTGGGCGTCCGGTGGCTGTCGGTGTATGCCTTCTCAACGGAGAACTGGAAGCGCTCGCCGGACGAGGTCGCGTTCCTGATGCGTTTCACCGACGGGGTGTTCGGCAGGCGCATCGACGACATGGACTCCCTGGGGGTCCGGGTCCGGTGGGCCGGCCGGCGTCCGCGCCTGTGGGGCAACGTCATCCGACGGCTGGAGGCGGCCGAGGAACGCACCTGTGGTAACGACCGCCTTACTCTGGTGATGTGCGTGAACTACGGGGGGCGCGCCGAACTCGCCGATGCGGCCGCCGCCATTGCCCGGGACGTCCGTGACGGCCGCCTGCGGGCCGACCGCATCGACGAGAACACCGTCGCCCGCTATCTCGATGAGCCGGAGATGCCCGACGTCGACCTGCTGATCCGTACGTCGGGGGAGCAACGGCTGAGCAACTTCCTGCTCTGGCAGGCCGCATACGCCGAGTTCCTGTTCGTCGAGCGGCTGTGGCCCGATTTCGACCGGCGCGATCTGTGGACGGCCTGTGAGGATTTCGCCAAGCGGGACCGTCGATATGGCGGGGTCGTGGCCCGTCCGTCGGGGACCCGATCGGCCACGCCGTGACGGGCCGACCGGGTGGCGGGCTGGGGAGGGCTGAGGAGCTGACGGACGCGACCTGATAGAACCGTGCGGTGCTTGTTGTCATGCGGCTGCGGGTTCCGGTCGGGGAGGCCGAAGCCTTCCGCGAGCGTGCGGACCGGGCCCTGGTCGCACTGGCTGGGCAGCGCGGCTACGGGTCGGCTCGACTGGGACGTGCCGTGGATGAACCTGAACTGTGGGTGATCACATCCGAGTGGGACGGGGTGGGTGCGTGGCGCCGGGCCCTGTCCGCGTTCGATGTCCGGGTGGAGCTGACGCCGTTGATGATCTACGCTGTCGATGAGCCGGGCGCGTTCGAGGTGTTGCTCGCCCACGACGGCGTCACGGGTGCCGTCCGCCACGGCTCAGACCGTGCCTGACGTTGCCCGACCTGTCTGCGCCGGCTGTGCCCGCAGCCCGTACGCTGGGCACTTGTCTGTCTGATCGGCACTTGCCCTTCTGATCATCAGGTGGAGCAGGTGTGCGTAGGACACGACCACCCGACGTCGCCGATGACGGCGGGTGAGTGGGAAGGGAGCGCCCGCGTGGCCAGTTCGTCCGACCGCATGGACACCATCGTCAGTCTGTGCAAGCGCCGGGGGTTGGTCTTCCCCTCAAGCGAGATCTACGGTGGCCTGCGGGCATCGTGGGACTACGGTCCGCTCGGGGTGGAGCTGAAGAACAACGTCAAGCGCGCCTGGTGGAAGGCCATGGTTCAGGGCCGCGACGACGTGGTCGGCCTCGACTCGTGTGTGATCCTCGCGCGCGAGGTCTGGGAGACCAGCGGGCACGTGCAGGTCTTCGTCGATCCGCTGACCGAGTGCCTCACCTGCCACAAGCGGTTTCGCGCCGATCATCTTGAGGAGGCCTTCGAGTCCAGGCACGGCCGGCCGCCGACCGCGCTCACCGAGGTCAACTGCCCCAGCTGCGGTGCGCGTGGCACGTTCACCGAGCCTCGGATGTTCAACGGTCTGCTCAAGACCTACCTGGGGCCGGTTGAGGACGAGTCGGGCCTGGCCTACCTTCGGCCGGAAACCGCCCAGGGCATTTTCATCAACTATGCGAACGTGCAGGCGACCGCCCGGCGCAAGCCGCCGTTCGGTATCGGTCAGATCGGCAAGTCGTTCCGCAACGAGATCACCCCGGGAAACTTCATCTTCCGGACCCGCGAGTTCGAACAGATGGAGATGGAGTTCTTCGTCCCGCCGGGCGAGGACGAGACCTGGCACGAGTACTGGCTCGGTGAGCGGACGAGGTGGTACCGCGACCTGGGTGTCCGCGACGAGAACCTGCGCCATTTCGAGCACCCGAAGGAGAAGCTCTCCCACTACTCGAAGCGGACCGTCGACATCGAGTACCGGTTCGACTTCGCCGGCCTGGAGTGGGGCGAGCTGGAGGGTATCGCGAACCGCACGGACTACGACCTGTCCGTACACGCGAAGGCGTCCGGCGCGGACCTGACCTACTTCGAGCAGGCCACCGGCACCCGGTACACGCCGTACGTGATCGAACCGGCCGCCGGGGTGGACCGCGCCACCCTGGTATTCCTGCTGGACGCCTACGCCGAGGACACCGCACCCAACACCAAGGGTGGGGTGGACCGCAGGGTCGTGCTCCGCCTCGACCGTCGGCTTGCTCCGGTCAAGGCCGCGGTGCTGCCGCTGTCGCGCAACGCCGACCTGTCACCGGTCGCCCGCGATCTGGCCGCGGAGCTGCGTAAGCACTGGAACGTCGACTTCGACGATGCCGGCGCGATCGGGCGTCGGTACCGCCGGCAGGACGAGATCGGCACGCCGTTCTGTCTCACGGTTGACTTCGACTCGCTGGCGGACCGCGCCGTCACGATCCGGGAGCGCGACACCATGGAGCAGGAGCGCGTGTCCATGGATCAGGCGGTGTCCTACCTCAACGCCCGACTCGGTCCCTGCTAGCTTCGGACCCTGGCTGGCTTCTGTCCCTAGCTGGCTAGGGTGTGTTTGATGAATTGGGGGACGGGTTCGACAGGTCGAGCTCGCTCGACCCGAACCGGTCGGCCAGGAAACGTCCGTGGGACAGCAGCTTCGCGGTGTCCCCGGCCGCAGCCGCTTCGGTGACGTCGCGGATGCCCTTTTCCAACAGGCCGAGCTGGCCGATGACGACCTCGCGTGGCGTGCGCCCGTCGTCCAACCGGTGCGTCTGGGCGTACCGCGCCGGCAGGCCGAGGTAGACCTCCAGGGCGGTGGGCAGGTAGTCGGCGACGGTCCGCACGACCACGAACGTCTCGGGCGAGCCGGCGCGCAGTAGGTGCGGGCGGTCCAGCACCTCGCGCAGCGCGTCGACGACCTGGGCCGCGGCGGCGGTGATCTCGGTTGGCGCGAGTCCGCTCAGGACCCGCAGCTGGGCCTCGACGGTCGCGCGAAGTTCGGCGACGCTCGGCTGGCTACCGCCCGGTGTCGGGCGACGGGCTGGCGC
>NZ_CAUVXP010000045.1:0-36077 GCF_963555955.1 Protofrankia sp. Cas3 | reverse complement strand
CTGCCGTGGGGCGCGTGCCCGTGGCCAAGTACGGCTGGACGGACGTGGCCCGTTTCGCCGCGCTCGGCATCCCCGCGCTCAACTTCGGCCCCGGTGATCCCAACCTTGCCCACACCCGCGACGAGTACGTGGAGGCCGAACGGATCGGCGCGGCCGAGGACGTCCTGCGGCGCTACCTCACGGCGCAAGAGCCGGATTAGCCGGATCAGCACATGCCGGGATGGCCGCTGACCTGCCCGGGATGTTTCGGATAACGCTCGCCGAACTCCTCCGCGGGTTACCCGAATGTGATCTTGAATGTAACGCTGGAACGTTATGTTACGGCTCGTGAGTACGCCCACCGACCCGGCCCAGCCAGACATTCCTCCGGTCCCCGGCGCTGCCGGACCCGATCCCGGACCGGGCCGGGACCGGCCGGCCCGGTCCCGGCGCCCCCCGGAGAGGCAACGCGGGCCCATCACCGTCCGCCGGGGGCTGGTCGAGGCGTCAACGACCGACCAGCACCTGCTGGACACCCGTGGTCCGACCGACTGGGTCCACGCCGACCCGTGGCGGGTCCTGCGGATCCAGAGCGAGTTCGTCGAGGGGTTCGGGCTGCTCGCGGAGTTGCCCCGAGCGGTGACGGTCTTCGGCTCGGCCCGAGTTTCGGTGGACGACCCCGATTACGCCCTGGGCGAACGGCTCGGTGCCGCGCTCGTCCGGGCCGGCTATGCGGTGATCACTGGTGGTGGTCCGGGGGCGATGGAAGCTGTCAACCGGGGCGCGCAGGAAGCCGGTGGTCTGTCTGTCGGCCTCGGTATCGAGCTCCCGTTCGAACAACGCCTCAACGACTGGGTCGATCTCGGGGTGACCTTCCGGTACTTCTTCGTCCGCAAGACCATGTTCGTCAAGTACGCCGAGGCATTTGTGATCATGCCTGGCGGGCTCGGCACGCTGGATGAGCTGTTCGAGGCCCTCACGCTCGTCCAGACCCGTCGGGTGACCCGTTTCCCGGTGGTGCTCATCGGGTCGCGGTACTGGGGGGGCCTGCTGGACTGGCTGCGTACGACCGTCGCGGGCGCCGGGCGCATCCTGCCGTCAGATCTTGATCTTGTGACTCTCACCGATGACGTGGACGAGGCCGTCCGCATCATCGTCGACAGTCACCGTGCGGGTGCGGGTGCGGGTGCGGGTGCGGGTGCGGGTAGCGGTGGCAGCCAGTCGGGATCCGATGCCGGTTGGCCGGCCGGGGAGCCCGCGTGAACATCTGCGTCTACTGCTCGTCGTCCGAGGCGATCGATCCCTCCTACGTCGAGCTCGCCGCCGACGTCGGCGCCGGGCTCGCCCGCCGCGGCCACGGTCTTGTCTCGGGCGCCGGCTCGATCTCGTGCATGGGCGCGGTCGCCCGCGCCGCCCGTGCCGGTGGCGCCTACACCGTGGGTGTGATCCCGCGGGCGCTGGCAGCGCTTGAGATCATCGACGACGAAGCGGACGAACTGATCGTCACCGAGACGATGCGGGAGCGCAAGGCACTCCTGGAGATCCGTTCGGACGCGTTCCTGGCGCTGCCCGGCGGCCTGGGCACCATCGAGGAGCTCCTGGAGGTCTGGGTCGCGCGCTCCCTCGGGATGCACGCCAAGCCGGTCGTCGTCCTCGACCCCTCGGGCCTGTTCACCCACCTGCGGGCACAGGTGGCGGAGCTGGTCGGGCGGGGTTTCGTCCGACCGGCGGCCCGGGACGCGCTGGGCTGGGCGGACACGGTCGCGGCCGCGTTGGACATGCTGGAGGCCGGGGTACGGCGGCCGGGCGGTCTCGGTCCGAGCGCCGCCGAACAGCTTGAGGGCGAATAACCGGTTGGCCCGGGTCGCCCGCCGGGGCCGGGTCAGGCGAGGCCCCGGCGTCCGACGGCGAGGTCCCGGGTCCCGCGGATGGCCGCCACCATGTCCAGCACCTTGCGGGTCGCTGCGACCTGATGGGCCCGGAAGATCCTGGCACCGAGCCAGGCGCTGATCGCGGTTGCGGCGAGGGTCCCCTCAAGACGCTCGGTGACCGGCGCGTCGAGGGCCTCGCCGATGAAGTCCTTGTTCGACAGCGCGACGAGCACCGGCCATCCGGTGGCGGCGAGTTCGGGCAGCCGGCGCGTCGCCGTCAGGGAATGCCGGCTGTTCTTGCCGAAGTCGTGGCCGGGATCGACGATGACGCCGTCCGGTCGCACTCCCAGCGCCACCGCGCGCTTCGCGAGCCCGGTCGTGGTGGCGATGATGTCGGCGACCACGTCGTCGTAGGCGATCCGGTGTGGGCGGGTGCGGGGCGGCAGGTGTCCGGCGTGGGTGCAGACCAGGCCCAAGCCGTGCTCGGCGGCAACCTCGGCCAGGTGCGGGTCGGTGCCGCCCCAGGCATCGTTGAGCAGGTCTGCGCCTTCACCGGCCGCGACTGTGCCGACCTCGGCCCGCCAGGTGTCCACGCTGATCGCGATGGCGGGGTGCCTGGACCGGACCAGCGCGACGAATCCACCGATGCGCCGCAGCTCCTCGCCCGTGTCGACGTCATAGCCCGGCGCCGCCTTCACCCCGCCGATGTCGATGATCTGGGCGCCGTCGGCGACGGCACGATCCACAGCGGCCAGTGCCTCCGTCTCGCCGTAGGTCGCGCCCCGGTCGAAGAACGAGTCGGGCGTCCGGTTGATGATCGCCATGATGACCAGGTCGGACGGACCGAACGTCAAGCCGCCGAGCCGGAGGTCAGCGGCGGCAACCGTATCCGCGGTGTGCGCTGGGCCCACGGTCTGCTCCGTGCCTGCGGTGCGTTCTGTGCCCGCCGGATCGGCGGCGTGGGGCGTGTCGGCGTCCGTACTCATCGAAAGGGAGTTTAGAGCGCCCGGAGCCTCGCGCCGGGCGAAACTACAGCCGCGATCACGCTGGCGGGGTGGCAGGTGCGGCGCAACCTTTCGGCCCGTGCCACGATCGTGAGTGTGTTGCTCGCTGTCGAGATAGTCGTTGTCGCCGCCATCGTCTTCGCCGTCGCCGCCCTCTCGGTCGGAAGGTTCGACCGGTTGTCGCCGGCGCCGCCGGATGCGGCTGACAACGGTCTGCCATCACCGACCGTGTCTGCGGCTGATGTCAGCGGTGTCCGGTTTGACATGGCGTTTCGCGGGTACCGAATGGCCGAGGTGGACGCGGTACTCGCACGGCTCGCGGACGAGCTCGCCTGGCGGGACGCTGAACTGGCGCGGCGGGACGAGGAAATGGTCAGGCTTGCCACCTTTGCCCATTTCGATCATCAGTCGCCGGGTCATCAGTCGCCGGGTCATCAGTCGCCGGGTCACCAGTCGCCGGGTCGACGGAGTGCGGATCGCGACGACTGGTCCGGCCACGCCGACGCCGTCAGCCAGACCACGCTGCCGGCCCGGGCAGAGCTGCCGGCCCCGACAGCCCTACCGGTCCCACCACCGGAGTAACCGGCAGCCGGGACAGGGCTTTCGGAAGATGCCGGACGCTCGTTGGGAACGATGTGAATCTGGTAACGAGGTGAATCTGGTGTTGTGGCAGCAGCATCAGATTCACATCGTTAAGGGCGCTTGGCAGTAGGGGCGTGCATCGCGAAGCGATGGCCGGGTAGCGATGAGGCGAGGTGCGTGCGCCGGACCCGCGACGCCGCGTACCTGTCGCGGGTCGCTCCAAGCCGGCGGACCACTATAGGGGATCTTCATGTTGAGCGTCAGCCTGTCCCGGAAGCACCACCGCCCGCCAGCTCCCGCGGTGAACCGGCGCAAGCCCGGCACGCTTGTCGCGGCTGTCGAGGTGGACGCCGGACCGGACGCCGTGTTCGCGGCACTGACCGACTGGGAGCGTCAGGGGGAGTGGCTGCTGGCGACGACGGTGGTCCGTTGCCGTCAGGGTGGGATCGGGGTCGGCGGCTGCATCGTCGCCCGCACGGGGATCGGCCCGTTGGCGATCGTCGACACGATGGAGATCGTCGAGTGGGAGCCGCCGTACCGCTGCCTGGTCCGCCATACCGGCCGGGTGGTGCGTGGGAGCGGAGCCTTCGTGGTTGTGCCCCTGCCCGCCGGGCGGTCGAGGCTCGTCTGGTCCGAGGAGCTGGACCTGCCGCTGGGGTGGTTCGGTCGCGCCGTGTTCGAGCTGCTGCGGCCGCTGCTCGCGGGTGTGTGGCGGGTCTCGTTGCACCGCTTCGCCCGGAACGTGACGTCCAGCTGACGTCACCTGGACGGCTGGCACGCGCCGCCGCCGGACCGCCGTGACATCCCGATCATGCTCCTTGGCCTGAATTGTTTCCGTGTTGGCCGTTCGGAGGCCTATCTGGCGGTTCACGATCCCGTCTGGCTGTGTCTGTTGTGGCGCTGCGGGGTGACGTGTTTCGGTTCCCGGCCTGTTCTCCGGGATAATCGCCGGTGGTAGCAGGTCCGACGGCAGGAAGAGGTGCACCGATGGCGGCCATGAAGCCGCGGACGGGTGACGGTCCGCTCGAGGTCACCAAGGAGGGGCGCAGCATCATCATGCGCGTTCCGCTCGAAGGGGGTGGCCGTCTCGTGGTGGAACTGTTGCCTGACGAGGCGAAGGACCTTGGGGACGCGCTGAAGTCGGCTGCCGGCTAGGGCGTGTTCGACGTTCCGGTGGATACCGAGTGGGCCGCCCTCCGCCCTCCGCCCACCGACCGTGAGGCTGTGGGCCGGTACGCCGCCGGAGGTCGGTGTGCCGGCACGGGTTCTGCTCACGTCGCCTACTGCTGGGGCGGAACCACCGTCCGAGGCGCTCAACACCGACGCCGAGGGCCGTCTGGTGCCCGCTGAGGGGCTTGCCTACGCGGCCACCGTCGCGCCGGCCGGCCTGTTCTCCTGTTCCGACACAGCGGGTCCCAGAGGCCTTCTGCGCGTGGCCCAGGCCGCCGGTGAAGGACTTGGCGGCAGCCCTGCCAGGCGCGGGGAGTAGCGGCCGCACTGGAGCCCGTTGTGGCGGACCTGGCCGACATCGGCGGGGGCGCGGCACCAGCTGGGGTGTTCGCTCGCCGCCGGCGTGGCTCTCCGGCTACCCGGTCGAAAGGTATGCGATCATGATTCTGCTCGTCCGCTCCGAGGCCGACGACCCCGGAGTAGACGAGCGCTCACCCGACCGGTGACGACTTCGCGACAACCGCGACGATCAGGCCGTCACCGGCGGTCAGGAGCATCGGCGTCAGCCGGATGTCGTCCCGCACGGCGGTCGCGAGCTCCCGGGCCGCGACGGCCTCGGGATCGCGAGCTGCCAGGTCCGCGACCCGCCCACCGGCGAGCATGCCGGCGAACACCACGATCCCGCCCGGCCGCAGAAGGCGGAGGGCCTGGTTGAGGTAATCGGTGGCCTCACGTCTGTCCGCATCGCAGAAGACCAGGTCATAAGCACCGTCGGTGAGGCGGGGCAGGACGTCGAGGGCCCGGCCCGTTATCAGCCGGCTGCGGTTGGATGCCATTCCCGCGTCGGCATACGTGCGGCGCGCGAGCCGGAGATGTTCGGCCTCGACGTCAATGGTGGTGAGCGTTCCGTCCGGCCGCATACCGCGCAGGAGCCAGGTACCGGACACCCCCGTACCTGTTCCGATTTCGACGACGGTGCGGGCGGCGACACAGGCGGCGAGAAAACGAAGGATGGACCCGGCGCCCGGGCTGACGGGCACGATCCCGACCTCCTCGGCGCGTGCCCGGGCAGCTCGCAGCGGAGGGTCTTCCAACAGGAAGCCCTCGGTGTATTCGGAGGCCGGATCGACGGCTCCGGTGGCTGTGTCGGGCATGACATAGGCAGCCTACGGGAACGCCCGCTGTGCATGGTGCGTTCGTCTGGTCAGCGCACCTCGTGTCGGGATGGATCGAGGGGAGATCAGCCGGTGTCCGCTGCGGGTTTTGCCGCGCCATGGCCGGCGCGTCGGGTACGTTCGTCGCGAACCGAGCGAGAGGCGACCGTGACCGGACAGGACGCGCGTCTGGCGACGTTCGCGCCCGGGCGGTCGGTTTCGCCACGTCCGGTGTCGGACGGCGACGCCGTACGTGACGAAACCGTCGCGGTCGACGTCGCCGGGACGGACCTGACCACGTGGGTACCACCCACGTGGGAAGAGGTCGTGCGAGATCACGGTAATCGGGTGTATCGGCTCGCTTACCGGCTTACGGGGAACGCACACGATGCCGAGGACCTCACCCAGGATGTCTTCGTGCGGGTGTTCCGGTCGCTGGCCGATTACACGCCCGGCACCTTTGAGGGCTGGCTGCACCGGATCACCACAAACCTCTTCCTGGACCGGATGCGCCGCCAGCAGAAGATTCGGTTCGACGCGCTGCCGGACGACCCGGAACGCCTTGCCGGCCGCGAAGCGAGTCCCGAGGCTGTATATGCGGAGTCGCATCTCGATGCCGACATCGAAGGTGCGCTGGCAGCGCTCCCGCCCGATTTCCGGGCTGCGGTCGTGCTGTGCGACATCGAACAGTTGTCCTATGAGGAGATCGCGCAGACTCTCGGCGTGAAACTCGGGACCGTCCGTAGTCGGATCTCCCGGGGCCGGGCCATGTTGCGCCAAACACTCGCCGATCGTGCGCCGCGTGCGTCGGTGCCGGCAGACGGGCCGGCCGTGTTCCCAGCATCGGGCACCGCGACGGACGACGCCGTTCCAGCCGACGCCGTTCCAGCCGACGCCGTTCCAGCCGACGCCGTTCCAGCCGACGCCGTTCCAGCCGGTGGGGCCGTCCTGATCGAGGCGTCGACGCCGAAGCCGGTGGCCGGGCCGGTCGAGCCCGCGGCAGGCGCGCTCGCCCCGGTCGAGGACGGTACGACGCCGTCACGCCGATCGCACCGGATCACTCGGCGGACGCCGCCGACAGGCCTGCCGGCGGCGGCGAATGCTGGTGGTGGCACGTCGTCCGCACCGGAGGGGCAGGCGTGACCGGACATCTCGGCAAGCAGATCGCCCCGCTGGTTGACGGGCAGCTGGACCACGACGGTCGGGACCGTGCCCTGGCGCACGTCGCGTGCTGTTCGTCCTGTCAGTGGGAGGTCGCCGAGCTGCGCCACCTCAAGGCCCGGCTGGCGGGGCTCGGCGATCCGACCCTGCCGGGGGGAGTGGCGGATCGGCTGCTGCGAATGGCAGCTCCCGCCGACTCGGGCCCGGCCCGGACACGCCCGGTGTCCCTGGCCATCCGCGGGGTCATCCGGACGGCCGGGCGTGGTCTTTTCATCGGCGTCATCGGCGTTATCAGTTCGGTGGACCAGCCGGTCGTCCCGAGCCCTGCGCGGAGCGCCGATCCGCCGCAGTCAGCAATGCCGACCGGGGCGACGGCCGGGCGGGTGGCGTCGTCAACCAGGCCGGTTGATCTCGTCGGTGCTACCGGCCCGACGGGGCGCCGCCGGCCGGGCTCGAAGAGGTGCCTTGATTCGAGTCGGCCGGACGCCGCGCGGCACGCAGGCACCGCGTCCGGTGGTCGCCGGCCGGCGACCAGTTCGGCCAGCGGCTGGCGGGGACGCCAGAGCCGGACCAGACGTATCCTGGTCAGCTCCGTGGCGGTGATGCTTTTCGCTGTCGCGGGCGCTGCGCTCGGAGAGATACGTGCGCCTGGCACTGTTGCGCAACCGCCGCGTCCCGTCGCGGTCCCGGCGGCTCAGCCCAACGTCATCTCCAGGACGGGTATCGCCGGGATGAGCATCGCCGGGATGAGCATCGCCGGGATGAGCATCGCCAGGACGGGCATCGCCAGGACGGGCATCGCCGGGATGAGCATCGCCAGGACGGGCATCGCCGGGACGGCCGTCCCCGGGACCAATCTGTCCGGTTCCAGTGCCGCCGGAATCAGTGCCGCTGAGGTCGATGTCGCTGAAGCCGGGGCTGGCCACCTGCCGTCGGTGATGGCCGCGGTGTTGCTGCCCGATGGCTCGCGGCGCTAGGGCGTCCCGGTCGGGTTACCGCCGGCTGCCGCCGGGAGGTCGTACGGTAATAGCTGCGTGATCGCAGTAGGGGCTGGCTGAGCGGCCCGACGTTTCCCCGATACGAGCATAAGAGCGCCCGGCGATGTTGGCGGATGTTTCGTGCCTGTGGGTACATCCGCGTGTTCCCTGCTACTGGTGGCGGAGGCGGATGGCCGTGAGCGGTGACGGCGAGGACGGCATCGCACCGCGGGGTGAACCGGCGGATGACAGAGGTCCGGGTGACCCGCCGACAAACCCATGGTGGGCCCGCCCGGCTCCGGCACCCGGTGCCTGGGGGTCGGCGGCAAACCTGCCGGCCGATCTTTTTGTGCCCGTTGCACATCATGGCGGGCCGCCCACCGTCGACGGCGCCGCTGACGCAGCTGTTGCTGACGCAGCTGTTGCTGACGCAGCTGTTGCTGACGCAGCCGTTGCTGAATCGCGTGCCGCCGGGTGGGGAGCGCCCGACCAGGTCGCACCCCGACCGGGTCGGCTGGTTCTCGTGGCGGCGATGCTGCTCGCCGGCCTGGTCGGCGGTGGCGCCGGCGGTGTGATCGGTGGTGTGATCGGCGCTCACTCCGCGCGGACCGACGAGCCACTCGTACCGACCGCGGCCGGGTCGCCATCCGGGTCGCCATCCGGGTCGCCACCCGGGTCGTCGCCCGTGGCGGGCGTCGACGCTGCGGCCCCGGTCGAACGGGCCGCGCCGGTCTCCGTCATTGCCGCACGTGCCCTGCCGTCGGTTGTCACGATCAATGTGACCAGTCCGATCCTGTCCGCCACCGGCTCCGGTGTGATCATCAGATCGGACGGCTACATCCTGACGAACAACCACGTCATCGCAGGCGTTGCCGCCGGGGCGCGCGTGTCGGTGACCTTGTACAAGGAGCTGCGGCAGATCTCGGCTGAGATCATCGGGCGTGATCCCAAGACGGACCTTGCCGTAATCCGGATTCAGACTGCGAACCCGCTACCAGCCGCGACGTTGGGACGTTCCGGCTCGCTCGTGGTGGGTGCACCTCTGGTGGCCATCGGTGCACCGTTGGGCCTGTCCGGAACAGTGACCACAGGTATTGTCAGCGCGCTCGACCGTAACCCGACGGTGCCGGTGGAGTCCGGCGGGGAATCGGTCCTCATCGGTGCGATCCAGACCGACGCGGCCATCAATCCCGGCAACTCGGGCGGTGCGCTGGTGGACGGACGCGGTCAGGTTGTCGGCATCAACACCGCGATCGCGGCTGTGCCCGGGTCCCGCGCCGACCGCGGCGCGTCCGGGAACATCGGAGTCGGTTTCGCCATCCCGATCGACTACGCGAGGTCAGTGGCTGGTGAGATCATCAGTACCGGTCGTGCCACGCATCCCGATGTCGGCGTGTCCACTGGGACGATCACGCCGGATGATGCGGCGGCGGTCGGAACGTCGTCCGGCGCACTGATCCGCGCGGTGGAGTCGGGCGGGCCCGCGGACGCGGTCGGCCTGCGTCCGGGCGACATTATCATCAAGGTCGACGGGACGGTCATCGGGAATACCAATGACCTGATTGCGGCAACCCGCGGCCATCGGATCGGTGACCGGATCATGCTTAGTTTCGAGCGTGATCACACTGTCCATGATGTCGCGCTGACCCTTCAGGAGCAGCGCGATTAGGAACGCCGGGCAACCGGGCAACCGGGCAACCGGGTCGGTGGGCCCGAGCGGACGGGCAACCGGGCCGGAGGCGTTCCGTTGATCGCAATGGCGAGGTAGTCTGGGGCCGTGTTCAACGGTGTGGGCTGGGGCGAGGTCGCTGTCCTTCTACTGATCGGCCTATTCGTGTTCGGCCCGGAACGGTTGCCGAACGCGGCCCGTGACGCCGGTCGGATGCTGCGTCAGTTTCGGCAGATGGCTGCCGGCATGCGCGAGGAGCTGCGCTCCGAGCTCGGTCCGGAGATTGCCGATCTCGACCTGAGTACCCTGCATCCCACGACGTTCGTGCGCAAGCATCTGTTCGAGGACGAAGACCCGTTGCTTCCGTCGTACCTTTCCAAGCGGACGTCGCTCGACAAGATGCTCTTCGATGATGACCCGGAGACGCCGTCCGGGCCCACCGAGCCGGTTCGTCCCCGGCTCTCCTACGACGATGCGCCGGCTGTGGCCAAGGCGCCGTCGTTGACGAAATCCCCTGCCCTGACAAAATCCCCCATTCTGACCAAGGCCACTTCGACCCCGGCCAAGGCCGCCCCGACAGACCGGGGTCAGGCGGCTGCCGCGGCGCCCGCAGCGAGGGGGGCGGTCAGCGCCGAGATGCTGTCGGCGGCGACGCCCTTCGACACCGACGCGACCTGATACCCGTCTGATACCCGCGCCACTTCTGTTCGAGCGATCCGTGGCCCGTGCCCAGATCGGATGTGGCCCGGGCCGGGCCGGGCCGGAGTAGCGCAGTAGCCTCAGCCGGTCCCGCACCCGGTCAGCCCGACCGGGTGTCGTCAGCCTCGGCGGGTCGGGGTGAGGCCGAGGGACCGGCCAGCCAACCCGCGTGAACGGGATGACAGCCGTTCGGCCACTCCCCGCAGGATTTTCGAGGCTTCGCAGTCTGGATCCGCGGTCACCAGCGGGACGCCCGAGTCGCCGCCTTCGCGCAGCCGGACATCAATGGGTATCTGCGCCAACAGCGGGACGTCGTGTCCGAGCACGCGGGTCAGCCGCTCGGCCACGGCCGCGCCGCCACCTGAGCCGAAGACGTCCACGCGTCCGTCGCAGTGCGGGCAGGGCAGCCAGGCCATGTTCTCCACGACGCCGACGACGTTCTGTCGAGTCTGGACGGCGACTGTGCCGGCCCGCTCGGCAACCTCGGTGGCGGCAAGCTGAGGGGTGGTCACGATGAGAAGCTCGGATGACGGCACAAGTTGCGCCAACGAGATCGCGATGTCGCCGGTGCCCGGTGGCAGGTCGAGCAGCAGGATGTCGAGGTCCCCCCAGAACACATCCGAGAGGAACTGTTCCAGTGCCCGGTGGAGCATCGGCCCTCGCCATGTGACCGGCTGGTTGCCACGAGTGAACATGCCGGTGGAGATGACCTTCACGCCATGCGCCTGTGGAGGCATGATCATTTTTTCGACCTGGGTGGGCAGGCGGTCGACTCCGAGCATCCGGGGGATCGAGTGCCCGTAGATGTCGGCATCCAGCACACCGACCGCGAGGCCGGACCGGGCCATCGAGGCGGCCAGGTTGACGGTCACCGACGACTTGCCGACGCCGCCCTTTCCGCTGGCTACGCCGTACACCCTGGTCAGTGAGCCGGGCTGCGCGAACGGGATCGCCCGGGTTCCCGTCCCGCCGCGCAGCTTCGTGTGCAGGGCGGCGCGCTGCTCGGCGCTCATGACCTCGAGGCGGACCTGCACGGCCCGCACACCCGGTACTGCGGTGACAGCGCGCTGGACTCGACTGGTGATCTCGTCGCGCATCGGGCAGCCGGAGACGGTCAGTAGCACTACGATGTCCACGGTGTCATCGGTGATGCGGACCGAGTCGACCATGTCCAGTTCGGTGATGGGACGCCCGATCTCAGGGTCGAGCACCGTTGCGAGAGCTGCCTGGATCGCGTCCGCGCTAGGCCGGGAAGCAGACAAGAGAAAACCTCGACCAGTCGGTGTGGTGCGTGGGGCTCGCGCCGTCACGCCTGCATCCCCACCATAGCCGCCAGCCCGGCTCGAACGCGTCCGGCGAAGCCGGAACCTGATCCGCCCCGGCAAGGTCCGGCGGTTGACCCACGGCCGCCCGGCGGCGCACCGTCGCGATCTGGCAACCTGCCCGTCAACCCACGGTCGCCCAGCAGTTCTCGACTGGGGCTGTCTTCATCGGAATGTCGATCGTCTGACATCATCAGCGAGCTCGCTCGCGGACCGCAACGGGCGACGTAATCTGATCCACGTGACGGTCGACGAGCAGACAGCGGAGCAGGAATCGCTGATGGACCCGCGATCACTGTGGGCATGGCGTCAGTTCCTGCGGGCTCACTCGTATGTCATCCGGCAGCTGGAAACCGATCTCGAAGCCGAACACCACCTGCCCCTGGCGTCCTTTGATGTGCTGGTCCAGCTGGCCGAGGCGCCGGACGGCGCCCTGCGCATGAACGAGCTGGCGGAGGCGGTCCTGCTGTCCCGCAGCGGCCTGACCCGCCTGGTCGACCGGCTGGAACGTGACGGTCTGGTCGCGCGACGGTCGTGTCCGTCCGACGCCCGGGGAACGCTTGCGACGCTGACCTCCGAAGGCCGCAAGCGGCTGCGGGCGGCCTCCCGGACCCATCTCGCCGGGGTGTCGAAGCATGTCACCAGTCACTTCAGCCCGGACGAACTTGACGTGCTCGCCAACCTGCTGGGCCGGCTCGATCCCCACGTGTCCACGCCGCCGCCCGGCGGTGGCTGCGGTCAGGGCGTCTGAGGGCTCCAGGGCGTCTGCGGGCTCCAGGGCGCCTGCGGGTGCCAGGCCGGTGCCGGCAGGCCCGCCGCTGCCCGTGGTGGCTGGTGCCGTAGCGGCCCAGCTGGTCCGGTCAGCGGTTGGGCACCGTACGCCTCGGCGATGAGCGCCTCGTACGCGTGCCCGCTCGTCGTCTCCGCGCCGAGGCGCTGGGGTTTGCTCGGGCCGTGGAAGTCGCTCGCGCCGGTGACGATCAGTCCCAGGTCGGTGGCGAGCCGGCGAAGCCTGGCGCGCGCCTGCTGCGGGTGGTCGGGATGGTCCACCTCGAGGCCGCGAAGACCCGCCCGTGCCATGGTCGCGATCACATCCGGGCCGATGGTCGGACCGCGCGTGCTCGCGTACGGGTGGGCCAACACGCTGACACCGCCCGCGTCGCGAACCAGCCGGATCGCCTCCAGGGCGTCAGGCTCGTCCTTGCCCACCCAGTAGCGACCGCCGGCGCCGATCCAGGCGGGTGTGAACGCGGCCTGCAGGGAGCTCACGAGGCCGGCGTCGACCAGCGCCTCGGCCACATGCGGGCGTCCGATCACACCGTCAGCCTGGGCGGCCACCTGTTCCCAGCGCACGGGATGGCCATCGGCGGCCAGCTTCTCCACCATCCGGCGGGCGCGGGTGACCCTGTCCTCGCGTAGCCGGGCCCGGACGGCCGCGAACACCGGTTCGGTCGCGTCGAACAGGTAGGCGAGCAGGTGCAGGCTCACCCAGCGGCCGTGCTCGACCCGGATTCCGCACGAGATCTCCGCACCTGGGAGCAGGGTGAGCCCGGTCGGCAGGATGCCGGCGGCCTCGGCCAGACCCGAGGTGGTGTCGTGGTCGGTCAGCGCGACGACGGTCAGGCCGGCAGCGGTCGCCAGGCGGACGACCTCGGTGGGGCTGCACAGTCCGTCCGACGCCGTCGAATGCGCATGAAGATCGATCAGTCCCGCCGTCGTCACCGGATACACGTCCGGAGTTGCTCTCTGTGGTTGAAGTCTTCGCGCACAGCGCACCCCGCCTACTCCGCCGACCCGGTCGTGGCGTCGGACCCGTTTCTGGCCGGGCACCCGCTGTCGGCCACCGTTGTTGACCACGATAGCCGCGGGCCGCCGTCCTGCGTTTCTCCACACTTGTGGCTGCGACGGCCTTTCCGACGTGGGTGCCGGCCGGCTAACGTCCCGGTGTTGTGAGCAATCCTGGTGGATGTGCACGGACACGGGCTGCGACCCGACGTGGCTTTCTCGCGGGCGGTGCCGTGTTGCTGGCCGCGGCGGGCTGCTCCGATGGCGGGTCCCCCGGCCCTGGTGCCACCCCGCGCCCGACTCTGGCGCCCGCGACGCCGGTTCCCGGTGTTGGTGACGGCGTGTTCGCCCTCGGGGTCGCCAGCGGCGACCCGCTGCCGGACGGGGTGATCCTCTGGACCCGGCTGGTGGCGCAGCCCACCGGCGGCGTGGCCCTGCCCGACCGCGACATCCCGGTTGACTGGCAGGTCGCCACCGATGACCGGTTCACCGACGTCGTGGCGGTGGGGACGCGCAGCGCCGTCCCGGGGTTGGCGCACTCCGTGCACGTCGACGTCCGCGGTCTGCAGCCGGCCCGGGTGTACTTCTACCGGTTCCGCGCCGGCACCGTGCTGAGCCCGGTCGGTCGGACCCGCACCGCACCGGCCGCCGGCGCCGCCGCGTCGGCGCTGAGCTTCGCGCTGGCCAGCTGTCAGGACTATCAGAACGGCTACTGGCCGGCGTACGGTGCGATCGCAGCCGATGATCTCGACCTCGTCGTCCACGTCGGCGACTACATCTACGAGTACGACCCGAAGAGCAGGTTCCCCGACCGCCGCCACACCACCCCGGCCACGCCCGGTCTCGACCAGCTGCGGACTCTCGACGACTACCGGGCGCGTTACGCCCAGTACAAGGCCGACCCGCAGCTGCAGGCCGCGCACGCGGCTGCGGCGTGGGTGGTCACCTGGGACGATCACGAAACCGAGAACAACTATGCCGGGCTGACCGACGAGTCGGCCGACACCGGTGCCAAGCAGCAGGACCCGGCGACCTTCGCCCGGCAGCGGGCCGCGGCCTACCAGGCCTACTACGAGCACATGCCGATCCGTGTCAGCTACTCGCCCGGATCGCCGGACCTGCGCCTCTACCGCCGGTTCGCCTTCGGTGACCTGCTCACCCTCACCGTGATGGACACCCGCCAGTACCGGACGCCGCAGCCGGGGCGTATCCCGAACGACATCGGCCCGGCCACCCTGGGAGCGAGCAACACGACCGGGACCATGGCCGGTGCCGAGCAGGAGAAGTGGCTGATCGACGGCCTGAGCGCGTCGCGTACCCGGTGGAACGTGATCGCTCAGCAGACGATGCTGGCCCAGCTGCACGCCCAGCTCACCCCGGGCAGTGGTGACGTGCTCGCGAACCTCGACCAGAACGACGGCTATGTGCCCTACCGGACCCGACTGCTGGCAGCCGTACGGGACACCCGGGTGACCAACCCGGTGGTGCTGGCCGGCGACATCCACAGCGCCTGGGTGAACGACCTGCGGGTCGACTTCGACCGGCCCGACACCCCGGTCGTGGGCACCGAGTTCGTCTCGACCTCCATCAGTTCGGGATTCTTCCTGCCCAGCGAGGAGCTCGTCCGGGCGAACAACCGGCTGCTCAACCCGCACGTGCGGTACTTCCGCGGTGACCGACGCGGGTACACCCGCATCCGGGTGTCACCAGCGCGGTGCACGGCCGACATGCGGATCGCCGAGACCATCGACCGCCGGGACGCGCCGGTCAGCACGGATGCCACCTGGGTGGTCGAAGCCGGGCGGCCCGGCGCCCAGCCCGCGTGAGGGCACGTCGCTATCCGGGGGAGGCGAGCAGGCGCAGCACACCGGGGCGCACGACGATCTCGACCGGGAGGTCCGCGATCGGGTCACCGTCGGCGTAGAGCTGGAACGGACGGTCGGCGTCGATGCGGATCCGGCTGGCCTGCGCCACCTCGACGTGCGGGGAGTCCACATGCCGGCCGGAGAACACCTTCGGGAAGGTCGAGAGAAACGTGATCTTTCCGCACCGCGACAGCAGCACGATGTCGAGCAGGCCGTCGTCGGGCTTTGCCGCGGGCGCGAGGCACATCCCGCCGCCGTAGTAGGCCGAGTTCGCCGCCGCCACCGTCCAGCCGATCATTTCGCGCGGCGCGCCGCCGTCGATCTCCACGGTGAACCGGACGGGTTTCCACGTGGCGGCCGCGCGCAGCGCCCCATAGGTGTAAACGTGCTGGCCGCGCACGAACCGGGCACGATTGGCGATCACCTGGACGTCCGAGTCGAAGCCGACACTGGCGATGCCGAGGTAGGCCCGGCCGTTGGCCTCGGCCAGGTCGATCCGCCGTTCGGTGCCGCTGGCCAGCGCGGTGGCGGCGATCACCGGTTGCCGGGCGGCGCCCATCCCGCGCAGGAAGTCGTTGCCGCGCCCGCCGGGCAGCACGGCCAGTAGCCCGCCGCGGTGCGCCACGGTCTCGGCGACCCGGCCGGCAAGACCGTCCCCGCCGAGCGCGACCGCGACCCGACCGTCGGCGACAGCCTCCTCGGCCAGCTCTGAGGCATGATCGATGCTTCTGGTCAGTTCGACCCGCACGTCGCCGGCCCAGCGTTTCAGGGCTGCACAGACGTCCGGCAGGGCGCGAGCGCCACGGCCACCGCCGGCGTGCGGGTTCACGATGAGCAGTAGCCGTCGACGGTCCACCTCGGCTGCGGGCGGAACGGTTGCCAGCGGCTCTGTCACGGCTGCCGGTGTCACGGCTGTCGGTGTCGTGGCTTGCGACGTCATGACTGTCGGCCCTTCTCACGTCCGCGGCGGTGGCGGGAGCCGAGCTTACGAGACCCTCCAGCCACGCCGCTCACAGATGGGTGCTCTGCGCGCCGAACAGCAGGCACGAGGCAATCATCTGGGCATTACGCAGGTCCCGGACGACGAGGTGTTCCAGCAGCAGTGTCGCCGCATCCGCCGGCCAGAGCACCACCCACAGCCACACGCCGCAGGCCTCACCCACAAACGCGGCCCGGTTGGGTGGGCACACGACCGGCCACAGCGCGGTCGGATGCCCGGCGGCCTCGATTTTCTCCTCGGGTCTGCCACCGATGCGCTCGGGATCTGTACCGGGCAGTCCGGCCAGCCGGGCCCCGAGGCCGATCCCTGGAGCCTCAGCGACGATGACGAGCTCTGCCGGCCCGCCGAGAGGGGACGGGCCACCCGCGGCGAACGCCGTCGCCAGCGGGCCGGTGCGGTCGTCGCCGGCCCACGCGACTCCGCTGGCGAACCAGTGCACCGGCATCGGCCAGGGGACCCAGACCGGCGCCGTGGCCGTGTGCGCGAGAAAAAGCAGCACCTGCTCCCGGGATGACTCCGCGACCCGGTAGGGGGTGACATCCCCGTGTTCGTCGCAGCGCCACTGGTTGCTCCACAAATCGGGTGGACGCACCGTTCGCAGGCATCGGGGACACGCAAGCGGGCTCGTCACCGGGTGACTCCCCGGCGATGCGCACCACTCCCTGACAGTTTCACCGGTTCGATGACTTCCCTTTGCTCACGTTCATCAAACCTGTTCCGGGTAAACCGCACGAACAGTAGCAAGGCGGGTATCGGAGAGTTTTCTCCCGGCACCTGCCGGCCCATCCTGGCGGCTGCCATTCGGGAGTGTCGCGCGTGGCGTCACCCGTGTCCGGGTGTTGTGCACGAAGGTGGAGGAGTGGCATCCATGAGCACGGTCGAGCCGTTCTGGGTCGCGGGTCGGCCGGTAACGGGTTCAGCGACTTTCCCGGTGCGGCACCCCTGGGACGATCGCCTGATCGCCATGGTCGCGCAGCCGGACCCGGCGCAGGTGGACGCGGCGGTGGCGGCGGCCGCAGCGGCCGCGGACGCCATGGCGGCCATGCCGGCCCACGGCCGGGCCACCGCGCTCGCCCACGTTGCGGGCCGCATCGCCGAACGCGGCGAGGAGCTTGCCGCCCTCATCACCGCCGAGAGCGGCAAACCGCTGACCTGGGCCCGGGTCGAGGTCGCCCGGGCGATCTCGACGTTCCGATGGGGCGCGGAGGAAGCCCGGCGCTGGTCGGGAGCGCTGCAGCGGCTCGACACCGACCCGGCGGGGGCGGGACGCGTCGCGGTGGCCAGGCGTTTCCCCCGCGGCCCGGTGTTGGCGATCACGCCGTTCAACTTCCCGTTGAACCTGGTCGCGCACAAGGTCGCACCCGCGTTGGCGGTCGGCGCGCCCATCATCATCAAGCCCGCGCCGAAGACGCCGCTGTCCTGCCTGCTGCTCGCTGAACTGCTCGCCGAGACCGACCTGCCCGACGGCGCGTGGTCGGTGCTCACCGTGCCGAACGAGGCCATGGCCGAGCTGGTTGCGGACCCGCGGCTACCGGTCGTGTCCTTCACCGGTTCGGCCCCGGTGGGCTGGTCGATCAGGGATGCGGTGCCGCGCAAGCACGTCGTCCTCGAACTCGGTGGCAACGCGGCGGTGCTGGTGGCCGCGGACTGGTCCGCCGCGGCGGACCTGCGCTGGGCGGCGGGCCGGATCGCGACGTTCTCGAACTACCAGGCAGGCCAGTCCTGCATCGCCGTGCAGCGGGTCTACGCGCAGCGCGACCTGTACGAGGAGCTGCTGGCCGAGGTGACGGCCGCGGTCTCCCGCCTGTGCACCGGCGACCCGGGCGACGAGGCGACCGAGGTGGGGCCGCTGATCGACCTGGCCGCGGCCGAACGGGTCGAGCTGTGGATCAGTGAGGCGGTGGCGGCGGGCGCGACGGTGGTGCTCGGCGGCAAGCGGGACGGCACGACGATGGCGCCGACCGTGCTGCGTGGCGTTCCCCCCGACGCCCGCCTGGCCCGGGAGGAGGTGTTCGGGCCGGTGCTCGTGATCGAACCGGTCGACAGCCTGGACGAAGGCCTGGCCCGGATCAACGACAGCCCGTACGGCCTGCAGGCGGGGGTCTTCACCCGGGACGTACAGGTAGCGTTCCGGGCGCACCGGGAGCTGGAGGTCGGCGGTGTGATCATCGGGGATGTTCCCGCCTACCGGGCCGACCAGATGCCCTACGGCGGCGTCAAGGGGTCGGGGATGGGCCGGGAGGGTGTGCGGGCGGCCATGGAGGACCTCACCGTCGAGCGGGTCATGGTCCTGACCGGCATCGACCTGTAGCCGTAGCCGGTGTCGGTGTCGGTGTCGGTGTCGATGGAGGTCAGAACTGCGTCTTGCGGAAGTCCCAGCTAGTGATCTTGGATGGGGTGATCCGGAGCCAGCCGTGCCGCCCATCGTGGATCATCTCGTCGCGGCCGGTGTACTTGCCGGCGAACAGCCGCTCTGGCCCGGCCAGCTCCGGGTCGGGCGCGCCCTTGCGCGGGATGTCCCCGACCGGCTCGGCCGTTCCCTTGATCTCGACTCCCCGTAGTTCCTGGTACCGCTCGCCGGCGTCCACGACGACGGCCACCCGCGGATCGCGGACGATGTCGGTCCAGCGCTGGCTGCGGACGATGGAGTTCAGCCACAGCGACGTGCCGTCCCAGACGAACCACAGCGCGGCCACATGCGGACCATCGCTGCTGAGGGTCGCGACCCGGCAGGTTCGTTCCGCCGCCAGGAAGTCGTCGACCTCGGTCGGGGCCATCGCGATGGCCCGTCCGCGACGCTGTTCCCGAGTCGCCACGCCGGCACGCTCCTTTTCTTGTCCGCTTTTCTGCTAGCTTCGCTAACCAACCATCAACAGGGTGATCTGGTTCATCGTGGCGCAAGGGGGTGGCTGGGTGCCAGTGGATACCGAGCGTCGCGGACGGATCCTCATCGTCACGATGCGCCGCGAGGTCAAGCGCAACGCCATCGACCGCGAGATGGCCTTCGGCATCGACGCGGCCCTCAACGAGCTCGACGACGATCCCGACCTCTGGGCCGGGGTGATCACCGGAACGAGTGCGGTGTTCTCCGCCGGCACCGACCTCGTCGACGGCCGGGACGCCGTCACCGAACGAGGCGGTGAATACGGGATCATCCGCCGGCGCCGGACCACACCGCTGATCGCCGCGGTCGAGGGCTGGGCATTGGGGGGCGGTTTCGAGATCGCGCTGGCCTGCGACCTGATCGTCGCGGCACGCACGGCCCAGTTCGGGCTGCCTGAGGTCATCCGCGGGCTGGTCGCCTCCAGCGGCGCGCTGTTTCGGGCACCGCGTGCGCTGCCGCTGCACGTCGCCAAGGAATTGCTGCTCACCGGGCGGCCGCTCGATCCGGAGCGGGCGTATGCGCTCGGGCTCGTCAACATGGTGACCGAACCGGGCGAGGCGCTCACCGAAGCCGTGCGCCTGGCGACGACCATCTGCGCCAACGGGCCAGTCGCCGTTCGGGCGAGCCTCGCCGCGGTCAACCGGCTGGTCGCGGCCGACGATGACGAGGGCTGGCAGGCGACAGCCGACGCGGTCGCCACGATCGTCGCCTCCGAGGACAGTCAGGAGGGCATCCGCGCCTTCCTGGACAAACGTTCGCCAGAGTGGACGGGCCGGTAGGCGGCTCTCAGAGCATTCCGGCACCGATCGTTGCCGCACCGGGATCCCGGCGCGGTCGTCAACGTGCACGACACGCGCCGGGCCGCCAGCTGGCTGGTCGGGTGTGGGGATGGTCAGATGTGGCGCCCGCCGCCGACTTCCAGCACCGTCCCGGTCATGTAGCTTGACAGTTCGCTGGCCAGGAAGAGCGCGGCGCCGGCCACCTCGGCGGGTTCGCCCACCCGGCCCATCGGGATCTCGGCCACCTTCGAGTCCCAGACGTCGCGCGGCATCGCCTCGGTCATGGCGGTCCGGATCAGGCCGGGCTGGATGGCGTTGACCCGGACCCCGCCGCGGGCCAGCTCCTTTGCGGCGGCCTTGGTGAGCCCGACGATGCCGGCCTTGGCCGCGCTGTAGTTGGTCTGGCCGAAGTTGCCGACCTTCCCGGAGATTGACGACATGTTGATGATCGAGCCGGCGCCCTGTGCCTTCATGGCCAGGCCGGCCGCCTTGGTGCCGAGCCACGCCCCGAAGAGGTGGATGTCGATCACGAGCCGGAAGTCGTCGGCGGACATGTTCTTCATGCTGGCGTCGCGGGTGACGCCAGCATTGTTGACCATGATGTCGATTCGGCCGTATTCCTGCTGGCAGGCATCGACGAGCGCCTGGACGTCGTCCTCCTTGGTGACGTCCGTGCGTACGGCGATCGCGGCCCCGAGCTCCTTCGCCGCTTCGGTGGCCTTTTCGATGTTGATGTCGGCCAGCACCACCCTGGCGCCGTTGGCGACGAAGAGCTGGGCGATGGCGAGCCCCAGGCCCTGCGCGCCACCGGTGATGACAGCAGCCTTGTCCTCGAGTAGTCCCACGGGTGCTCCCTTCCCCACGCGTGCATGCGCGCCGGCGGCGCGCACCTCGTCGGCTCGGCCGCAGAACAGGCGAGTCCGTGTCACGAGTCCTTGTCACGAGTCCGTGTCAGCAGTAATACCGCGTCCGCCCCTCCGCGGGCGCGTGATCGCGGCCTGCACGGATGACCGACGCCGATCATCTGGCGGTTCAGCGGCGCTCTGTGTCCGGAAAGCGTGGGCGTGGGCACGGGCGGTAGGTGGTTTCGGTCGTGGGGGCAACCATTTTTACCTACGGTCTGGTGTGTGTCCGGCTAGGCCGTCGGTGGTTTCGGCCGTGGGGGTAGCCGTTTCTACCTACGGCAGCTGGCTCCGGATGTCCCTCGGTTGGCTCCGGACGTCTACCGCCAGGCGGCGAGGACGTCGCCCGGTCCCCAGACGAGATCCACCTTGGTGAGGTCCATACCCGGGTTGGTGCCGGAGAGGGACACGACGGCGAATCCCGTGCCGCCGAGCGTGAAGCCGGGCACTGCGACCGCGCTCCGCATGAGTTCCGCGAGGTCGTGGTCGTCGAACGGGGTTCCCAACCACTTGACCGATCCGACGACGTACAGGCGCTGCGCCACGGGTGACCGGTCGGCTCCGACCAGGTCCACCTCCGGGTCGAACTGGCGGTTCCACCAACCGCCAACTGTTTCAACATCGGGCCAGGGGGACGCGCCGGACGCCGACGCGAGTTCCAGCGATTCGCGGACCAGCGGCTCGACCGCCCTGCCCCGCCACGCCGGCCAGCGACGTTGCACGAGCCGGAAGGCCGACTCGGGTCGTCCGCGGCGTGCCTGTTCCTGAGCGCGCCGTAGCGCGGCGAGGTAAAAGCGCAGGTTGCTGTCTGCGATCCGGTAGAGCGCAGGCTTGCCGGGGCGGGTCGACAGCGGTTCGTCGACGGCGAGTACCCGCTTCTCCCCGACCAGTCGGCGTAGCAGCGGCGACAGCGATCCCGACGGCAGAGCACCCTCCCGGTTGCCGGCGGATGCGGCGATGTTGGCCTGGGTGCGGTCTCCGCTGCCGATCGCCTCGAGGACGCGTCGTGCCTGATCGGGTGCGGGAAACTCGGCCAGCAGCGTCGATTCCGGCACGCTGAACAGGGGCGAGGCCGGATCGGCGCATTCCTGTTCGACAAAGAGCAGCGGCGGAGTTCCGGGTGGCCAGTTCCGCAGGATGCCTGGCAGTCCGCCGGAGACGAGATGAGCGTCGATCGCGTCGGCCGGGCCCAGCCCGAGGGCGTGTCCGGTCTCCGCCGGGTTGAGGGGACCGAGGATGAGGTTGTCGGCTCGTCCGAAGAACGGACGGTCGTAGGCGGTGAGCCGTTCCATCATGTGAATGTCGCTGCCGAGCAGCAGCAGGAGGACGGGGCGCCCGGCGAGTAGTCGGTCCCAGGCCGTCTGCAGCGCGCCGTCGAACAGACCGTCCTGCTCGGCGAGCCAGGGAAGTTCGTCGAGGACGACGACGGCCGGGGAATCCGGTAGGACCGCGGCGAGGACACGGAAGGCGTCCGGCCACCTTCCCGCGGATTCTGCCGGTACGAGGTCACGATCGATCGGCAGGGACGAGTCCCTGAGGTCCAGGAAGAAGGCGGCCACCGATTCGACGGGCGAGGCACCCTTGGTCGCGGTGAAGAAGAGGTAGGGGACACCGGCCTGATCGCAGAACTCCTGCACAAGGCGTGACTTTCCCACCTGGCGGCGGCCGCGGATGGCGACCGCGCTCCCGCGACGGGATGCTACGACCTGGTCCAGACGCTTGCGCAGGAGGCCAAGTTCGGTTGCTCTTCCAACGAAACCTCGCGACACGGGGGCATCCCATCTATGTAGATGGCATCTACATAGAGGCATGCTACCGGCGATCAGTAGAGGATCTGGTTGGCTGGGCAGGTGTCGCGACGGGTTCCGTGTGTCGGGGCGATCATCATGGACGCGGCTGGCGCGCTGCTGCTCGTTCAGCGGGCGCGGGATCCCGGCCGCGGCCTGTGGTCGCTGCCGGGCGGGCGGGTCGAGGCGGGGGAGAGCGACACCGCCGCGCTCGTCCGGGAGATCCGCGAGGAGACCGGCCTGGAGGTGACGGTCGGGCCGCTGGTCGGGCGGGTGACGCGCCCGGGGCCGGGCGGTCCGGGGTCCGGCGGGGTGGTCTACGACATCGCCGACTACGTCAGCCACGTCATCGGCGGGGAGCTACAGGCCGGGGATGACGCGGCGGACGTGCGTTGGTGCGCCGACCTGGGCGCGATGGCGCTCACCGAAGGGCTGCTCGACGCACTCGTCGCCTGGGGTATCGTCGCGGCCCCAGGCGGCTGATCGGGCGGGAGTCAGGTCAACAAGCGCGGATCAACAAGCGCGGGTCGGGCGGCCTCAGCTACCGCTGGGCACGGGACGGCCGGGCTGCTCCCCGCCGCGGGCATCGCCATAGGAACGCTTGGGCACCATCACCTTGCGGCGGTAGATGCAGACGAGCGTGCCCTCCTGGTTGTAGCCGCGGGTCTCGACCTGAACGATGCCCCGGTCGTCCCTGCTCCTGGACTCGATCTTGTCCAGCACCTCGGACTCGCCGTAGATCGTGTCGCCGTGGAACACGGGCTTGACGTGCTTGAGCGACTCGACTTCGAGGTTGGCGATCGCCTTGCCCGAAACGTCGGGCACGGACATGCCCAGCAGCAGCGAGTACACGTAGTTGCCGACGACCACGTTCCGCTTGAACTCGGTGGTCTGCTCGGCGTAGTTCGCGTCCAGATGCAGCGGATGGTGGTTCATGGTCAGCAGGCAGAACAGATGGTCGTCATACTCGGTGATGGTCTTGCCTGGCCAGTGCTTGTAGACGGCACCGACCTCGAACTCCTCGTAGTAACGACCAAACTGCATGATGTAGCTCTCCTCGCTGCAGCGTGAGCTCCGTCATGGACGCGGCCATGCCTGGACCCGCACCTGGACACCTGGCACCTGAACCCGTTGCCGATCCTCCCAGGTCGGTCGCACATCCGCCGGATTTGCGACCAGGGGATGATCGTGTACCCGGCAGTGACCGGTCCGGCTTTTTCGGTCAGGATGGAGCAGGCGGCGGTCGGCGCCCATTCGGCCGATGACCGGGTGATGACCGCGTGATGACTGTGGGATGGCCGTGTGATGACGACGCGATGACCGCGTCGCGGGACGTGAGGAGTTGGCGATGCAGCTGGGCGTACATGTGGTCCGGTTCACCTGGCCGGGCGGCACCGAGGCGATTGCGCCGGTCCTGGCGCGTGCCGCCCGGATCGCCGATGACGCGGGGGTGAGCCATCTCAGCGTGATGGACCACTACTTCCAGATGGAGGCGATGTTCCCCGCGGATGAACCGATGCTGGAGGGCTACACGACGCTGGGTTTCCTGGCTGCCCACACCGCCAGGCTGCGTCTGGGCCTCCTGGTCACCGGAACGACCTACCGGCATCCGGGACTGCTGGCGAAGATCGTGGCAACGCTGGACGTGCTCTCGGGCGGGCGGGCGGAACTCGGCATCGGCGCAGCCTGGTACGACCGCGAGCACCACGGTCTGGGCGTGCCGTTCCCGCCACTCGCCGAGCGGTTCGAGCGGCTCGAGGAGACGCTGCGGATCTGCCGGCAGATGTGGAGTGACGACAACGGCCCGTTTGACGGCCGGCACTACCAGCTCGCCGAGACGCTCTGCGTGCCCGCGCCGATCAGCCGGCCACGACTGCCGATCCTGATCGGTGGAGGCGGGGAGAAGAAGACGCTGCGTCTGGTCGCCACCTACGCGGATGCCTGCAACCTGTTCGCGCCCTCGGTGGATGCGGTCGCGCACAAACTCGACGTGCTCAAAGCTCACTGCGACGCGGTCGGCCGCGACTACGCCGAGATCACCAAGACGATTCTCCACGGCGGGGACGCCTTGACTCGCGGCGAGCCGAGCGCGTTCCTGGCTGACGTGGAGCAGTACGCGCGGATTGGCGTGGACACGGTCATCGTGGTGCCGCCCGGCGGCGAGCCGGCGGACGCCTGGATCGAGCGGGCCTGTGTGCCGGTGGTCAAGGACCTTGCCGACATCGGTACCGGCTCCTGATCGTGTTCCAGCTGTCAGCTGTCAGCTGTCAGCTGTCAGCTGTCAGCTGTCGTCGAGGTCGAGGTCGAGGTCGAGGTCGAGGTCGAGGTCGAGGCGCAGCTGCGGGCGGGTGGGATCCCGTAGGTCGGTTCCGGCGGCCAACCATCGCCGCTGGAGCTCGGCCGCTCCGTGTACCCGCTTGAACGCCGACTCGTTGGGGGTCATCGGCAGGACCGGCAGGAAACGCACGGGTGCCGGTGCCTGCGTCGCTGTCCGGGCCGGCAGTGTCGCCGGTGGGTCGGTCGGGTCTGCCAGCGGCAGGTCGGGGATGAGCCCACCGGGCTCGGCGACGAGGACGGCGGTGAAGCGCGCGCCGTCCCAGAGCGGTTCACCCAGGTCGAGTCCTGCTCCGGCGACAACCGGGACGCCTTCGACAGCGGGTATCGCCGCCAGCAGGGCGAGCCGCCGGGCGACGCTGTCGCGCTGGTCCTTCAGGGAGAGCACCAGCTCGGTGCGTGGTCCGGTCGGGTCGATCATTGATGATGCCGGATCGCCCATCGGGGCAATGGACATCCCGAGGGTTGCGTAGCGGACGACTCCCCGCGTTGTGCTGCCGAAACGCAGGACCTCGATGGGCTCGGCGCCGAGAAATGTGATCTCCGCGCGTCCGGTGTCAGGCCCGAGCTCCCGGATCAGGTGGGCCTCCACCAGCCTGAGTACATCCGCGCCGTCCATGG
Organism: Protofrankia sp. Cas3; assembly: GCF_963555955.1. NCBI lineage: Bacteria > Bacillati > Actinomycetota > Actinomycetes > Frankiales > Frankiaceae > Protofrankia > Protofrankia sp. Cas3. The sequence goes on along the minus strand of NZ_CAUVXP010000045.1, from coordinate 10,532 downwards.
AACCGACCCTACGGGTCTGATGAACCGTCTATGGCGGCAGCGGCTGCTCGGTCCAGATGACCTTGCCGTTGGACGTGTATCGGACACCCCAGCGTCGGGTGAGCTGAGCGATCAGGAAAAGGCCACGGCCGCCTTCGTCGGTGGTGCTGGCACGGCGCAGCCGGGGGGATGTGCTGCTGGCGTCGGATACCTCGCAGATCAGCGTGTGGTCGTGTAGCAGGCGAACCTGGATGGGGCCGGTTGCGTGCCGGATCGCATTGGTGATCAGCTCACTGACAACCAGTTCAGTGGTGAATGCGGCTTCCGCCAGCCCCCAGGCGGTGAGTTGCCGGGTGACCGCTGCACGCATGGTGGAGACGACCGTCGGGTCAGCGGGTATCTCCCAGCTGGCGTGGCGTTGTGGATCAAGCGCGCGGGTTCGAGCCACCACAAGGGCGACGTCGTCACTTGGATGAGCTGGGAGCATGGCCGTGACCAGAGCCTGGCAGGTCTCCTCCGGCGGACGGTCGGGATGGGCCAGCAGGCGCCGGAGCTGGTCGAGACCAGCGTCGATGTCGCGGTGTCGGTCCTCGATGAGCCCGTCGGTGTACAGGACGAGTTGACTGCCGGGAGCCATCTCGAAGTCGACCGCTTCGAAGGGCAGTCCACCAAGGCCGAGCGGTGGTCCGGCAGGTAGATCGAGGAACTCCACGCTGCCGTCGGGCGCAATGAGTGCGGGCATCGGGTGTCCGGCCCGCGCCATGGTGCAGCGTCTGGAGACCGGATCGTAGATCGCGTACAGGCAGGTTGCCCCGATCATCCCGTGCCCGCAGGGTTCGGCGCCCTCCTCCTCGTCAAGACGGTTGACCAGGTCGTCGAGATGACCGAGGAGTTCATCGACAGGCAGGTCCAGGGCGGAGAAGTTCTGGACGGCGGTACGTAGGCGACCCATGGTGGCGGCGGCGTGCAGGCCGTGGCCGACCACGTCACCAACCACCAGGGCAACGCGGGCGCTGGACAGGGGGATGACGTCGAACCAGTCGCCGCCTACTCCCGACTGGGCAGGCAGGTAGCGGTGGGCGACTTCGACGGCATGCTGTGCGGGTACGCCCCGGGGGAGCAGACTGCGTTGGAGGGCCAGCGCCAGTCCGTGTTCGCGGGTGTAGCGGCGGGCGTTGTCGATGCACACGGCGGCCCGGGCGACCAGTTCCTCGGCGAGGGACAGGTCATCCTCCTCGAAGGCGCCGGGCTGTTCGGATCGGTAGAAGCTGGCGATCCCGAGTGTCTCGCCGCGTGCGCGCATCGGGACTGTCATGAGTGAGTGGATGCGATGGTCGAGAAGAGTCTCACCGCGCGCGGGATCCTGAGCCAGCCATCCGCTCGCGACCCGTAGATCTTCCTCAAGAACTGACCGCCCGTGGGTGAAGCACCGCGCCTGGGGGGTTGCCGGGAGGTAGCACACGAGGTCACCCGGCGGGTAGAACGCGCCTTCTGTCGTGATGCCGCGGACGGCGATGCGGCGCATTCCTTCATTCATGCTGGTCGGTTCGTCCCCGCGCAGGACAGCGTCAGGAAGATCAACGGTGACGTGGTCGGCGAATCGTGGGACCGCGACATCGGCCAGCTCCTCGGCGGTCCGCGTCACGTCCAGGGTGGTACCGATGCGCATGCTGGCCTCATAAAGTAGCCCCAGACGTTTCCGTGCAGCGACTGCGAGCTGGCCGACCCCCGGTTCGCCCACCAGCAGCAGCCACCTGTCGGTGTCACCAGCCGGCTCGGCCATTTCCGGCTCGGCCACTTCCGATTTGATCAGCCGTAGCTGTCGTGGCAGGTCGTTTTCGGGTGCGGAGTGTGGGAGCGCGATGCCGCCTGTGGTGACCGGATGCCGCGGCGTCCCGCCGGTGAGGCTGGCCTCGACAGCGAGCCCCGCGGCACCGGCGGAGGCCGTCACCGGCCGACACACCAGCACGGCTACCTGGCCGTTGGACAAACGCACCTCCACGGCAGCCAGACGCGCGGCGGAAATGAGGTCCGTCGCCTTCTCCCGCAGGATTTGTTCGTCCTGGTTGTTTATCCTGAGGTTGGCGGCGGCACGAAGGACGACCTCGGCCGGTGCTTGAACGCACGGGTCACCTGCTACCGCCACAATGGACGTGCGAGTGCGCCGTTTGTTCTGGAGGAATGTCCGGAGGAGGGCGCGCTCCCGCTCCGCACACTGTTCCAGTAGCTGCCGTTCGATGGCGCCGGCGGTTTCACGGACCAGAGCCACCATCGCCGGATCAGCGGCAGAGCGCAGGCAGGTGAGATCGATGACGCCTTCGATCCGGCCGCTGATCGGATCGCGTATCGGTGCGCCCGCGCAGACATACGGGTGTAGGCGGGCGGCGAAGTGCTCGACGCTCGAAACATAGGAGGGGCCACGTTCCACGAGCGCGGTGCCGATCCCGTTGGTACCGACGACGTGTTCGGCGTAGCTGAAGCCGGGTGCGAGACACACCCCGTCCAGATGTCGGTTCAGCGCCAGCCCGCTTGCGCGACGCTGGAGGACAGTTGCCTCACTGTCGGTGAGAATCACGCCTACTCCGGTACCCGCGAGGCTGGCTTCCAGCCGATCGAGAACAGGCGCGGCCACGCGGGCGATGCGTTCCTCCGGGTCGAGATCGGACCGGTAGGAAGGCGCGAGACGGTCCGGGGTGAGCCCGACCGACTCGCAGCGTCGCCACGAGCTCAAGATCGGAACGCGGACGCTTCCCCCGGCCGGTTCGCCTGTCGCGAGATGCTCCCGGGCACGTTCGAGCGCGCCAGCGTCCTCAACGGCGTTTGTCATCGGGCACTTCTCCTCGCGCAAGATCGAGTGGTGTCCTCTCTGATCATCGGCGTGGTGTTCATTCTCATCGTCTCTTCCGGCTCATCGTCTCTTCCGGTCGGCGGGATAAACCATATCTCCGGCTGGCGTGGATCATTTCGTTCGCATTTTTACTCGGAGTAATGACCCGGGTTGGGGTCGCGTAAAGTTTCGGTTCACGGGTGAACATTTCGTGGTCGTAAGTCCTACTAATCACCGCAAATGGAGCTGCGGGCTGAGGCGTGCAGGCGGTTCTGATGATCAAGAAATGTGGGTCACAAAAACAGCTCGGTCGCACGCGTCGGGGAGCCCACAGACGGATCCGGGTCGTTCGGTTCGTTGAGCGGTTGGTTCGTACCGGTCCGCCGCCTCGGGTTGGGACCGGTCGCTGGATGCGGGACGCGGCGCCGGCGACCCGAAGGAACCTAATAGGCTGTGAGCGTCCGACCCCGGGCGCTCACAAGGCCGCGCGGTCACGGCTCTTCTCCTGCGGCCGGAGGCCCCGAGCAATCCAGACGTGGAGGCCGCCATGGCGCAGGTGCTGAGCAAGGGCGCGAACGCACCGTTGTCCACTAATGATGTACGTGTGGAGATCAGTTCGTCGACTCCGCTCGACATCGCCGCGTTGCTGGTCACGGCGGGCGGCAAGGTCCGTTCGGACGCCGACTTCGTGTTCTTCAACCAGCCCACCGGCCCCGGGGTGCGCCTCCTCCCACCCTCGGCGCTCGAGTTCGCACTGGGGCTGGTACCCGTCGACATCGACAAGGTCGTCATCACCGGCAGCCTGGACGGTTCCGGCCCGTCGACCTTCGCCACCGTCGGGGCACTGCAGGTCTCCGTCAGGGATCTTCGGGGCGCGGAACTCGCCCGTTTCGACCCGGTCGGGCTGACCGTTGAGACGGCACTGGTGCTCGTCGAGTTGTACCGGCGCCAGGGGTCCTGGAAGGTGCGTGCCGTGGGGCAGGGATACGCCTCGGGCCTTGCCGGTATCGCCACCGACTTCGGGATCACAGTGGATGATCCGGCAGTGGATGAGGCACCCACGCAGCTCTATGTGCCGCCGACGCAGCCGGCATCCCCAGCGCAGCCGGTAGCCCAACCCCAGCAGCAGTGGGGCCAGCAGCCATCACCGGCCCCGCAGGCACAACAACAATGGGGTCCGCCGCACGGCCAGCAGTCACAACCGGCCCCGCAGGCACAACAACAATGGGGTCCGCCGCACGGCCAGCAGCCATCACCTGCCCCGCAGGCACAACAACAATGGGGTCCGCCGCACGGCCAGCAGTCACAACCGGCCCCGCAGGTGGCCGGTGCCCCGACCGTCAACCTGGACAAGGGCCGGGTCTCGTTGCGCAAGGGCCAGAGTGTCTCACTGGTCAAGACCGGGACCCCGCCGTTGACCCGGGTGCGGATGGCACTGGGTTGGGATCCGGCCCACCGGGGACGCCAGATCGATCTGGACGCCTCCTGCATCCTGTTCGACAGCCGCGGCAAGGACGTCGACAAGGTGTGGTTCATGTCGAAGAAGGGTGCCCGCGGCGCGGTTCGCCATTCCGGTGACAACCTCACCGGCAGCGGCGAGGGCGACGACGAGACCATCTTCGTCGATCTTGCGGGGCTCCCGTCCACCGTCGAAGCGCTGGTCTTCACGGTGAACAGCTTTCAGGGCCAGCAGTTCACCGAGGTCCGTAACGCCTTCTGCCGCCTGATCGACGATTTCACCGGTGCCGAGCTCGTCCGTTTCGACCTGTCGGAGTCAAAACCGCACACCGGTCTCGTCATGTGCAAGGTTGTACGTCAGCAGGGTGGGCCGAACTGGACGATGACGGCCATCGGCGAGTTCCACGACGGCAAGACCGTACGCGCGATGGTCGGGCCGTCCAGGCAGTACCTCTAGCCCGCTCGAGCGCTAGCCCGCTTGGGGCCGCCGGCCGCGCGAGAAGAAGCATGCTCGCGCGGCCGGCGGCTGGCGGGGTTGGCTACGGGAGTTTGTACTCCTTGAGCAACGCCCGGCTGATGATGCGCTTCTGTACCTCGGATGTACCCTCGCCGATGAGCATGAACGGCGCCTCCCGGAAAAGTCGCTCGATCTCGTACTCCTTGGAGTAGCCGTAACCACCGTGGATGCGGAACGACTCGGTGGTCACCTCGAAGCAGTACTCGCTGGCAAGGTACTTGGCCATACCCGCCTCGACGTCGTTGCGCTGGCCGCTGTCCTTCTTGCGGGCGGCGTTCACCATCATCAGGTGGCCGGCCTCGACCTTGGTCGCCATCTCGGCCAGCTTGAAGGCGATCGCCTGATGGTCGACAATCTGCTTACCGAAGGTGCGGCGCTGCTGGGCGTAGGCGATCGCCAGCTCGAATGCCCGGATCATGATGCCGCACGCGCGGGCCGCGACATTGACCCGGCCGACTTCGACACCGTCCATCATCTGGTAGAAACCCTTGCCCCGGCCGTCGGCGCCGCCGAGGATCGACGAGTTCGGTACCCGGTGGTTGTCCAGCACCATCTCGGTGGTCTCGACGCCCTTGTAGCCGAGTTTGTCGATTTTTCCGGGAATCGTGATGCCGGCGTTGGTGCCGAAGCCTGGCTCCTTTTCCAGCAGGAAGGTCGTCATGTTCCGGTAGACCGAGTCGGCACCCTCGTCGGTCTTGACAAGGGTGGCGACGATGCCGGCACGGGCACCGTTGGTCAGCCACATCTTCTGGCCGTTGATGAGGTATTCGTCGCCGTCGCGAGTGGCCCGGGTGGTAATGGCGGACACGTCCGAACCGCAACCCGGCTCGCTCAGGGAGAATGCGCCGCGCACCTCCCCGGTCGCCATTTTCGGCAGGAGCCGCTGCTTCTGCTCGGGGGAGCCGTGCTGGAGAAGGAGGTAGGCGACGATGAAGTGTGTGTTGATGACACCCGAGACGCTCATCCAGCCGCGGGCTATCTCCTCGACAACCAGGGCGTAGGTGAGCAGCGATTCACCGAGCCCGCCGTACTCCTCCGGAATGGTGATCCCGAAAAGCCCCATCTCCTTCATGGCTTCGACGATCGCCTCGGGGAACTCGTCCTTGTGTTCGAGTTCGGTGGCGTACGGCAGAATCTCCTTGTCGACGAACGTGCGCACGGCCGACAGAATGTCAGCCTGAACATCGGTCAGACCGTCGGTCTGCGCGATCCTGCCCATCGTTTCCGCTTCCCTTCTCCGCCTATCACCGGTAACCGGCACCTGCCGACTGCCCTGCCGACTGCTCTGCCGACTGCTCTGCCGAAAAACAGCCGCACAGCCGCACAGCCGCGTACGGGCTGCACGTCAATCGCGACCATTGCGAATGGGCTGCCACACTTATGAGCAGTATCGCGGCATTCGGGGTCGGGCGCGAGTGGAGCCAGCGGCCGTGGCCTGGCTGGTGCAGCCCGGCGCGAGCGGAGCAATGATCATTTTTGCCAAGAGCGCCCGGCATCGGAGGCGGAGGTAGCCTCACGCCGTGACCACAGCACCGGCTCGGCTGTTCTGCCGCAGGCTGGCGGGCCTGCTCGTCCTCGATCCCAACGGGGATGTGGTCGGGCGAGTCCGTGACGTGGTCGTGACCCTGAGACTGGGCCGCGAACCGCCGCGCGCGCTGGGGCTTGCCGTCGAGGTGCAACGCCGTCCCATCTTTGTGCCGATCAGCAAGGTGACCGGGGTGGAGTCGGGCGCCGTCGTGCTCTCCTCAGCCCGGTTGAGCTGGCGCCGGTTCGCGCAGCGTCCGGGCGAGATCCTCGTGCTCGGCGAGCTCCTGGACCGGCAGGTGACGTTGGTCGCGACCGAGGCGACCGTCACCGTGGTGGACGCGGCGATCGAACCGATCCGCGGTGGCGACTGGGTGCTCGACCAGGTGGCGGTACGGACCGGTCGGCGACGACGCGGCGAGGTCCGCACGGTCTCCTGGGATGAGGTCACCGGCATCTCGTTGCCCGCGGAGACCCAGGGTGCGGCGAACCTGCTCGCGGCGTTCGAGAAACTCCGCCCCGCGGACCTCGCGTCCCTGCTGCACAATCTTTCGAGCAAGCGCCGGGCCGAGGTCGCCGCGGCCCTTGACGACGAGCGCCTCGCCGACGTCCTGGAGGAGCTGCCCGAGGATGAGCAGATCGAGCTGCTCGGCGGGCTCGCCGACGATCGAGCGGCTGACATCCTGGAGGCGATGGGTCCAGACGATGCCGCCGACCTGCTGAGGGACCTGCCCGCCGAGGAGGCCGAGCGGCTGCTGCGGCTGATGGAGCCGCAGGAGGCGGCACCGGTGCGCCGGCTGCTGGTCTACCCGGACAACACCGCCGGCGGTCTGATGACCAGTGAGCCGGTGATCCTCGGCCCGAACGCGACCGTGGCCGAGGCGCTCGCGCGGGTGCGGGCGCCGGAACTGTCACCGGCGCTGGCCGCGCAGGTCTACGTGGTCCGCCCGCCGTTCGAGACCCCGACCGGACGTTATCTGGGGCTTGCGCATTTCCAGCGGCTGCTGCGGGAACCGCCTGGGATCCTCGTCGGTGGCATCATTGACATCGACATCACCCCGCTGCGCCCGGAGACGTCCCTGCCGGAGGTGACCCGCCTGCTCGCCTCGTACAACCTGGTGGCGGTTCCGGTGCTGGACGGGCTCGCCAGACTGGTCGGTGTGGTCACCGTCGACGATGTTCTCGACCACATGTTGCCGGCCAACTGGCGGGAACGTGACCTGGATTCCGATGCCCGCGTGGGCGCTCTCGGCGATACCGCCGATACCGCCGATACCGCCCACAGCGATTCCGACGGTGATTCCCGCGGTGACACCCACAGTGACGGCCACAGTGATTCCCACAGCGATGCCCGAAGTAACGCTGTGAGCACGGCGCTGCCAGGCGGTCAGGATCGGCGCGACAACGGTCTGAGGCGGCCCGGATCATGAAGATCCGCCGCGGTGCGGGCAGGCTCGACCAGCCTCGTCCGTCACGCCGCTCAGCGTTGGCCCGCCGGCCCGCCGAAGCGGACGCCTTTGGCCGGGTTGCCGAACGCATTGCCCGGTTCATCGGAACCGCCCGTTTCCTTGTGCTGCAGAGCGTGGTGGTCGTAATATGGATCTGTTACAACATTGTCATGCCGCTTGACCTGCGGTTCGACAACTATCCGTTTATCTTCCTGACATTGGCGTTGTCGTTGCAGGCGGCTTATGCAGCGCCGTTGATCCTGCTGGCGCAGAACCGGCAGGACGACCGGGACCGGGCGAACCTCGCTCAGGACAGGGAGCAGACCGGCCGCCAGCTCGACGACACCGAATACCTTGCCCGCGAGATTGCGGCGGTTCGGGCCAAGATCGGCGAATTGGCGACCCGTGACTACCTGCGCTCGGAGCTGCGTACGGAACTGCGAGCGCTGTTGGCGGAGTCCGTCGCCGTCGGTGAGGATACCGACGGCGGTCAGCGGCGCGGTGCTGGCACCCAGGCGCGACGCGCTGAACGTCGCAACGCCGCTGACCGGCGACCATGACCTGGCAGAAGTTCTGTGCGGGTCGAGGTGAGTCGCGATGGCGTCAGGTAAGAGATCCGCGGCAGAGGGTGAGAATAGACAGTGCGATTTCGACCCCGCGCGGTCCGAGTTCCCCCGACCATGCCGCGATGATTTCATTCTCCCGCGAGTGCTCGATGCGCGGACCGCCGTCAGCCGAGCGCAGCGCCTGAATCTGGCGGGACACATCGAGGCGTGCCCCGACGAGCGCGCGAAGCTGGGTATCGATCTTGTCGATGGCCGTTCGGCCGTCCTCGATCGAGGAGATAGTCGGCGCGGAGGTGACAGAGTTGAGCGCTTCCCTTGTCATCTGGGCCCTTTTCGTCCGTGGCCCGGCCGCCCCAGAGCCTCGTGAGCCCGGGTGAGTCCGGGCCGTCTGGTCTCGGTGTGTCGCGTCAGTCGCGAGGCAACCCAGGGGCCAAGCCCGGCCCCTGGTAAAAGTGATCCGGCGATCTACGTGCGCGGCGTGCGCAAAGGTCGGATGTACCGGTCACATCCACCAGCATGCCAGGCGAGAATGCCACCGTCCAGTGGTCGTTCGGTTACCATTGTGTCGACGTCGCCGCTGCCGTGTGCCAGCGGCCGAGTGACAGGATCATGTCGTGGACCAGCTGCAGTTGGACGGCATGCCGCGGCGACTTTTCGTGTGCACGCCGTCGAAGCTTTCCGCCTTTGCCGACTGCCCGCGCCGGTACCGGATGGCATACCTGGACCGCCCGGCACCGCCGAAGGGCCCGCCGTGGGCTCACAACTCGATGGGTGCCAGCGTGCACCAGGCCCTGCGGGCCTGGTGGGACGAGCCGCTGGCGGGCCGTACCCCAGCTCGCGCCGCGCATCTCGTCCGCCTCGGGTGGCTGCTGGACGGCTGGCGGGACGTCGATCAGTCGCTTCGCTGGCGGGAGCGGGCAGCGCAGATGGTGGAGCGCTATGTGGCTGGGCTTGATCCGGCCGCCGAACCGGTGGCGGTGGAACGCCAGGTAGCCGCACGCACCGAACGGTTGGCGCTGTCCGGGCGGGTCGACCGGCTCGACGATCGTGACGGTGAGCTTGTTGTCGTCGACTACAAGACCGGCCGCCGTCCGCTCACCGATGACGATGCGCGAGCCTCCCAGCCGCTCGCCCTGTACGCGCTCGCGGCGTCGAAGACGCTGCGTCGGCCGTGCTGGCGGGTTGAGCTGCATCATGTTCCCACCGGCGACGTGCTGGCGGCCGAGCACGACGAGGCGTCGCTGGGCCGCCAACTGCGCCGCGCCGAAGCCCTGGCGGACGACGCCGAGCGCGCGGGCGAGGCGTTTCGCGCCGGCGCCGCGCCGGACGCGGCGTTTCCGCCGTCGCCGGGTCAGCTGTGTTCCTGGTGCGACTATCGGCGGCATTGTCCCGAGGGTCTCGCCGCCGCTCCCGACCGCCAGCCGTGGGACGCCATCGCCGACGGCGACCTGTAGCCTCTCCCGTCTTCACGGGGACACGGTGGATGCCTGAGCGGTTGCGCCATCCGCGTAGAGCCGCAGGCCGAGTGCCGCATAGCTGTCCGCACTCGCTCGCAGTCCGATCTCGTCCTCGGTGAGCAGCGCCTCCGCATGCCGCCGTACCAGAACGGGCAGGCGGCCGCTCACTGTCGATTCGAGTTGCCGCAGCTGCTCGACGTCCGGGGGAACGACGAGCCCGTATCTGACCAACGCGAGCAGCGCGTGGACTTCCAGGCCGTGGAACTCGTCTTTGCGTAGGCGGTCGAGTAGGTGTCGCAGTGTAGACTCCGCCGTGCCGGGGTCTTTCGCGCTCGCGGCGACCTGGGCTCGGGCGAGCTCGATCCACGGGTACATAAGGGTCATCGTTATTGCGTGTCGGCTGTCCGCATCCTTGAGCAGTTGCGCCGCCTCCGTGTGGCGACCCAGGAGGGCAGCGCAGTGCGCCTGTTCAGCGATGACCGCGGACAGTAGGGGCCGTCCACCCTTCTCAGCCAGGGGCAAAGCCTCCAGAGCAGCGGCGTGTGCTGGTTCGAACCGCGCGGCGAGCCGAAGGCACATCGCTTCCGCGAGGCCTTCCTGCGCTTCGAACAGAGGGAATTCAAACACGGGGAAGTCGTCGATGGGGTCTCCGCCGTCGCTGGGTAGCAGGATGGTGCCGGTAGTGGCCGTGATGCTCAACCGGGCGAAGGCTGCGACCGCGCGCAGGTAGGGAACCTCGGACAGGTGGTCCAGAAT
>NZ_CAUVXP010000044.1:0-36118 GCF_963555955.1 Protofrankia sp. Cas3 | reverse complement strand
GGTGGGCGCCGGGCCCGCGTGACCGGCGGCCCGCCGGGACCGGTCGGCCAGCGCCGCGGCGACCGCGGCCTCGACCCGGGCCGCGTCGTCGACACGGCCCAGGTGTTCCAGCAACATCGCGACGGACATCACGGTGGCCGTCGGGTCCGCGATCCCCTGCCCGGCGATGTCGGGAGCGCTGCCGTGCACCGGTTCGAACATGCTCGGATGCGCCCCGGACGGGTCGAGGTTGCCGCTGGCCGCCAGCCCGATACCACCGGTGATCGCGGCACCGATGTCGGTGAGGATGTCGCCGAACATGTTGTCGGTCACCACGACGTCGAAACGTCCCGGATCGGTGACGAAGAACATCGACGCGGCGTCCACATGCTGGTAGTCGACCGCCACGTCGGCGAACTCGCCGGCGACATCGGCGACCGTACGCAGCCACAGGTCGCCGGCCCTGGTCAGGACGTTGGTCTTGTGGACAAGCGTCAGCCGCCGGCGGGGGCGGGCCTGGGCCCGGCGAAACGCGTCGCGAACAACGCGTTCGACACCGTAACGGGTGTTGATGCTCTCCTCGGTGGCCACCTCGAAGGGTGTGCCACGACGCAGCGTGCCGCCGGCACCCACATACGGGCCCTCGGTTCCCTCCCGCACCACCACCATGTCGATGTCCGGCTCGCCGGCCAGCGGCGTGGTGACACCCGGGTAGAGCCGCACCGGGCGCAGGTTCACATAGTGGTCGAGCTCAAAACGCAACCGCAGGAGCAACCCGCGTTCCAGCACACCGCTGGGCACAGTGGGGTCACCGACGGCCCCGAGCAGGATGGCGTCGTGCTCACGCAGTTCGTCGAGCACCGAATCGGGCAGGGTCTCGCCGGTGGCGTGCCAGCGGCGCGCGCCCAGGTCATAGTCGGTCGTCTCCACCTTGGGCTCGACGACGCGCAGAACGCGCAGCCCCTCCGCGACAACCTCTGGTCCGATGCCGTCCCCGCCGATAACCGCAAGCCTCATGGGCGCGACTGTAAACCGGCACCGTGAACCGGCATCGTCACCCCCCGCCGCCACTGGTCGGGGCCCGCCCGGACCCCACCGCTCCTCACCGACCCGGCGGTGACCCCCGACTGCCGAGCAGTGTGCCCCTGAGCAGGGAAGACACTTCGCGACACGCAGGATGACACGTCGGACATAATCATGATCATCACATACAGTCCACCGATCACATGTCACAACCGGTCAGACGACGGTACGTTGCGTGAGTAACGATGATAGGAACCTCACACCGACGAACCGATACGGCATGCGACGACACAAAGGGGTGAACGGCGCATGATCCTCGAAGAAATCCCATCCACGAGCCTCCCCGATACCGACAGGGCGACCGACAGGGCGACCGACAGGGCGACCGACAGCACAGGCGGCTGGTCCGACGCGCTGCGCCGGGCCCTGGCCGATCCCGGTCAGCCGCGGGTCGTCTTCCAGCCGATCGTCGACCTCCGTCGCGGTGTCATCGCCGGTTACGAGGCGCTCGCGCGGTTCGGAGCGAGCGCGGCGCCATCGCCCGACCTGTGGTTCGCCGCCGCCGATCGGGCCGGGGTCGCCGCACGGTTCGAGGCCAGGGTTCTCCGGGAGGCGCTCGCGGCGCGCGACCGGCTCCCACCCAACTGTTTTCTCGCCGTCAATGTCATGCCGCATCTGCTGACCACCCCGGACGTTGCCGAGGTCTGGCTCGACGCCGACCTGAGCGGGCTGGTCATGGAGCTCAACGAGGCGGTCAGCACCGAGCAGGCACCCGAGATCATCGCCACCACCCAGGCGTTGCGCGCCCGCGGCGGTTTCATCGCCATGGACGACGTCGGGTCCGGCTACGCGGGCCTGCGTCAGCTCGCGCGGATCCGCCCCGAGCTGGTCAAACTCGATCGGGATCTCGTCGCCCGCGCCAACGTCGACCAGGTCAGGCGGACGTTGACCGAGCTCGTCAACGTCTTCGCCAGCCGGCTCGACGCCTGGGTGATCGCCGAGGGAGTCGAAGGTGACGAGGAGCTGGCGATGCTCGTGGGGCTCGGCGTCCCGTTCGGGCAGGGATGGCATCTCGGCCGGCCGGCGGCGACCTGGCAGCGCCTCGACCCAGCGATATCCCGCCGCATCCGGCTGCTCGCCCAGCGCACTGCGCGCGGCGACGGCGTGGGCAGCCTGCTCGAGCAGGTACCGGTACCCCGCATCCCCTACGGACCTGACCAGCGCCGCACTGTCGCCGCGGCGGCAACCCGCGGTGTTCCAACAGCGGCAACCCGCCGGCTCGACGTGGCGTCCCGGCCCCGAACCGGCGCAGCCCGGGCGGGTGCTGGTGGCGGCAGCTGCAACGACTGGCGCACCGGCACCGCGCTCACCCCGGGTGTCGCGGCCAGCATGTGCGCCCGGCCCGACGAACATGTCGCCGATGTGGCCCGCCGCGCGATGAACCGCACGCCGGACCACCGCTTCGACCCGGTTGTCGTCGTCACCGAGATGGGGCGCCCCGTCGGCCTGGTCCGGGTCGAGCGCCTGCTCCTGCGCCTCGCCGAGCTGGCCGGGCCGTATCCGGACCCGCGGACGGCGGCGGGTCTGATTCCGCGGCAACCCACGCAGGCGCCCACGCAGGCGCCCACGCAGACATCGCAGCCCGAATCCGCAGACGTGCCGTTCAGGGTCCGGTGACGATGCGCCGGACCCGCGCGGCCCGGTTGACCGCGCTCACCACCGCCCGCAGCGAGGCTGTGACGATGTTGGGGTCGATCCCGACGCCCCAGTACACCCTCTCCCCCGCAGCCGCATCCCCGACAGCCACCTCCAGATAGGCGGCTGCGCGGGCGTCGGCACCCGAGCCCAGGGCGTGCTCGTGGTAATCCAGCACCCGAACCCGGATGTCCCGTTCGGCGAGAGCGGTCACGAACGCGTCGATCGGACCGTTGCCGGCACCGCTGATGACCTCTTCACCGCCGTGGATGCGCACCGAGACGTTCACCTCGTCGCGTTCACCGTGCGCCGCGGTGGTCCGGGAACCCAGCAGCTCCAACGGGGCGTCACCGGCGTCACCGACGTCCGCGGCGTCACCGGCGAGGAAGTACTCGCGTGAGAAGATCTCCCACAGCTGACTGCCGGTGACCTCGCCACCGGCGCCGTCGGTGTGGCGCTGGACGACCTGGGAGAACTCGATCTGCAGCCGGCGCGGCAGGTCCAGCGAATGCTCGGCCTTCAGCAGATAGGCGACGCCACCCTTACCCGACTGGCTGTTCACCCGGATGACAGCCTCGTATGACCGACCCACGTCCATCGGGTCGATGGGCAGGTAGGGCACCTCCCAGCGCCGCTGCCCGGTCCGGCCCATCGCCTCGAAGCCCTTCTTGATGGCGTCCTGATGCGAACCGGAGAATGCGGTGTAGACGAGGTCACCGCCGTAGGGGTGCCGGGGATGCACCGGAATCTGGTTGCAGTACTCGACGCTGCGGCGGATCTCGTCGATGTCACGGAAGTCGATTTCGGGGTCGATTCCCTGGGAGAACAGGTTCAACCCGAGCGTCACCAGGCAGACGTTGCCGGTGCGTTCGCCGTTGCCGAACAGACACCCCTCGATCCGGTCGGCGCCGGCCATGACCCCGAGCTCCGCGGCGGCCACGGCACAGCCACGATCGTTGTGCGGATGCAGGGACAGCACGACCTGGTCCCGGCGGGTCAGGTTGCGCGCCATCCACTCGATCTGGTCGGCGTAGACGTTGGGCGTGGACATCTCGACCGTCGCGGGCAGGTTCAGCACCACCGGCCGGTCCGGCGTCGGCTGCCAGACGTCCATGACCGCCTCGCACACCTCAAGGGCGTACTCCAGCTCTGTTCCGGTGAACGACTCCGGGCTGTACTGCCAGCGGACGTCGCTTGCGCCCAGGAGTTTGTCCGCGTAACGGGCACACCACTGCGCGCCCTGAACGGCGATGTCGGTGACGCCCTCGCGATCGAGCCCGAACACGACGCGCCGTTGCAGCGTCGAGGTCGAGTTGTACAGATGCACCAGGACCCGGGGTGCCCCGATCAGCGACGTGATCGTCCGCTCGATCAGTTCCTCACGGGCCTGGGTCAGTACCTGGATGGTGACGTCAGGGGGGATGTGACCGCCCTCGACCAGCTGACGGATGAAGTCGAAGTCCGTCTGGCTCGCGGCGGGGAAGCCGACCTCGATCTCCTTGTAGCCCATCTGGACCAGCAGCGTGAACATCTGCATCTTGCGCGCGGGCGTCATCGGGTCGATCAGTGCCTGGTTGCCGTCTCGCAGGTCCACGCTGCACCACCGGGGTGCGTGGGTGATCGTGCGGGCGGGCCAGGTGCGGTCGGCCAGATCCACCGGTGGGAACGGCCGGTACTTGTCGATGGGCATGCCCGAAGACTGCTGAGAGGTAGTCACTGCGCTGCTGCTCCTGCTTCCGGAAGAAAAGCCTGCGGTGGCCGGCGCACACCGAACTCCGCGGCGAGGAAGCCGACCTGTCTCAGGCCCCGCCGCGGCAGCTAAGGAGCAGACGCGCATACATGGCGCGCTGATCCTACTCCCTCGACGCAGGCATCCGCAGCGGAATCACGCTCAGACCCGCAGGCAGCTGCACCTCAGGCAGCTACACCTCAGGCAGACGTGCCCACGGCTCGTACTGGACCCACCCGCGGCCGCAGATCGTCCGGCCGGATCGTACAGACAAGGCCGTGCGCGCCGGCCAGCCATTCCGCCTCCTCCGGATAGATCGATGCGATCTTCATGTCCGTGGCCATCCCGGTGCTGCCGAGAAGGTTCCGCGCGGCGTCCGGGCAGTTGGTCAGGGTCGCGGTCGCCAGGCCATCCGAACCCGGCCAGGTGGGCCACACGGGGAATGGGCCGGTGAGATTGATGACCCGGGTGACCTGGTCGACATGCGACTGGTCGCATGACACCCGTATCGGTACGACGGCACGAGCCGGGTCGGGGGTCCAGAGTAGACAGTCGCCCTCGCGCAAAGCGGCCAGCAGGGCCGCGTCGACCCCGAACCGCTGGCCACCACCGGGCACCGGGCCGGCCGGG
This sequence comes from Protofrankia sp. Cas3, assembly GCF_963555955.1. NCBI lineage: Bacteria > Bacillati > Actinomycetota > Actinomycetes > Frankiales > Frankiaceae > Protofrankia > Protofrankia sp. Cas3. The sequence continues at coordinate 31,062 of NZ_CAUVXP010000044.1, read as the reverse complement.
CTCGTCGCCGGAGTCGTCGCCAGGCTCGCGTCGGGGCCGTCGACCGTGGCGCGGTCCTGTGCCCGGGCCGGAATGCCGGCGGACGGCGCCGGCGCCGAGACCGCCGCCGTGCGTGGGCCACCGTGGCGGAGCAGGAACAGCCCGAGCCCGGCCACCCCGGCCAACAGCGTCACAAGTGCCACAAACCTGGTGGCCCGGCGGCCACGCGGCGAATACGGCGCCCACATCCAGCGATAGAAGGCACCGGGGACGCCACGATGGGCGGGCTGCACCCGGCAATGGCCCGGCCGGACCTCACCATGTGTAACCGCACGCTCGTCGGCAGACGGCTCGATGAAGCGCGCCCCGCGCACAAAGCTGTCGTCGAGGCGCAACCCCTCGAACGGATCCTGATAACCGTCCCGAGCCATAGCATTCACGGTAAACCCGTGACGCCGGTTTCCACACCACGGCCGCTGAACCCGGGAACAGGTCACCACCCCGGATTGCGACATGCGATCGGACGAACGACTGGCGTCACGACCGAGGTTGTACGTCCGACGGTACGGCCGGGCGCCTTACCTTCGGCCCGAGGTCGAACAATAACCGGCCGTCTACTACTCGTCTACTCGTCGCCGAGACTGACCGCACGCGCCGCGGACGCTCCGATGATCTTTGCGATCTCAACCAGGATGTCGTGCGGGACCGCGTCGTCGAGGGAGAGCGACATGAGAGCCTCACCGCCGGCCTTGCGCCGGCTGACCTGCGCGCTCGCGATGTTGATCTGCGCTTCACCCAACAGCGCGCCGACCGCTCCGACCACGCCCGGCCGGTCGGAGTAGCGGAAGAACGCCAGGTGCGCCTGGGGGCGGAGGTCCACCTCGAACTCGTCGATCGCGGTGACCTTCTCGACCTGGCGGGGGCCGGTGAGCGTGCCACTGACCGACACGGGCGTGCCGTCCGCCAGCACCCCGCGCACCGTCACCAGATTGCGATAGTCAGGGCTGTCCTCGGACGTCTCAAGCTGGACGGCGACCCCCCGCTCCTTGGCCAGCAGCGGCGCGTTGACGTAGGTGACCGGCTCCTCGATGACGTCGGTGAACACCCCCTTGAGGGCGGCGAGCGCCAAGACCGACACGTCGTAGGCGGCGATCTCACCGCGGACCTCGACGGTGATCGCGGCGGCAAGCCCCCCGGCGATGCCGGTGAACAGCTGCCCGAGCTTCTCCGCGAGCGGCAGTCCGGGGCGCACATCCTCAGCCACCACCCCGCCTGCCTGCACGTTCACCGCGTCCGGCACGAACTCGCCGTTGAGGGCCAGGCGCACCGACCGGGCGACCGCGAGGCCGGCCTTGTCCTGAGCCTCCTGGGTGGAGGCCCCCAGGTGCGGAGTGACCACAACGTTGTCGAGGTCGAACAGAGGCGAGGATGTGGTCGGCTCAGTGGCGAACACGTCGATACCTGCGCCGCCGACCCGACCGTCGCGGATGGCGTCGGCCAGCGCCGACTCGTCGATGAGCCCGCCGCGGGCGTCGTTGACAATGATCACACCCGGCTTGACGCGCTCAAGCTCGTCCCTGCCGATGAGGCCGAGCGTCTCCGGGGTCTTGGGCAGGTGGATCGTGATGACGTCGCTGGTGCGCAGCAACTCGTCGAGCTCGACCAGGCGCACGCCCATCTGAGCGGCGCGGGCCACCGAGACGTAGGGGTCGTAGGCGACGATGTGCATGCCGAACGCCGACAGCCGCTGCGCAACCAGCACCCCGATCCGGCCGAGCCCGACCACACCCGCGGTCTTGTCCGCGAGCTCGACCCCGACGTACTTCGACCGCTTCCACTCACCGGCGCGCAGCGCCGCGCTCGCCGCGGGAATCCGGCGGGCCACCGCCACCAACAGCGCAACAGCGTGCTCAGCGGCACTGACGATGTTCGACAGCGGAGCGTTGACGACCATGACACCGCGGGTCGTCGCGGTCGCGACATCGACGTTGTCCAGCCCGATCCCGGCGCGGGCGACGACCTTGAGCGACCCGGCCGCCGCCAGCACCTCCGCGTCCACCTTGGTCGCGCTGCGCACGATCAGCGCGTCAACGGTGCCTACCGCGTCCAGGAGCGCGGCCCGGTCGGCCCCGTCGACGTGACGAACCTCGAACTCGCTGGACAGCAGCTCCAGCCCGGCTGGTGACAGCTCCTCGGCAACCAGAACGACGGGCACGGTAGGGCTCCTTGAATGCTCCGGGGACTGCGGCCGCCGGCGCGGCGTACCGGCGGGCGCGGTCATCCTACCGACCGGTGGGGTCGCCGCGCGTGCAGGCCCCACCGGTCGGTGCGGGTCGGTACCCGTCAGTCGGTGGGTGTCGCGATCCAGGACATCAACGGACGGAGCCGGGCGCCCACCTGCTCGATCGGGTGGCCCTTGCCCTCCTCGACAAGCTTGGTGAATTGCGGGCGTCCCGCGTCGTCCTCGGCAATCCACTCACGGGCGAACGTCCCGTCGCGGATTTCACCGAGGATGCGGCGCATTTCGTCCTTTACCGCCGGGGTCACCACCCGCGGACCGCGGGTGACGTCGCCGTATTCGGCCGTGTCGGAAATCGAGTACCGCATCTGGCTGATGCCGCCCTCGTACATGAGGTCGACGATCAGCTTCAGCTCGTGCAGACACTCGAAGTAGGCCACCTCGGGCTGATATCCGGCTTCGACCAGCGTTTCGAAACCAGCCTGCACCAGCGCGCTCGCGCCCCCGCACAGGACCGCCTGCTCGCCGAAGAGGTCGGTCTCGGTCTCCTCGGTGAAGGTCGTGCGCAGCGCGCCAGCGCGGGTGCCGCCGATCGCCTTGGCGTATGCCAGTGCGAGCGGGAGGGCGCTGTGGGACGCGTCAGCCTCCACCGCGACCAGCACCGGAACACCCTTACCCTCGGTGAAGGTCCGCCGGACCAGGTGCCCGGGGCCTTTCGGGGCGACCATGAAAACGTCCACCCCGGCCGGCGGCTCGATCAGGCCGTACCGGATGTTGAAACCATGCCCGAACGCGAGGGCCTTGCCCGGCGAGAGGTTGGGGGCGATGGATTCCGCATAGATCTTGCGGTGGGCCGTGTCGGGCGCGAGCAACATGATCACATCCGCTTCGGCGGACGCCTGCGCCGGCGTGAGCACCCGCAGGCCCTGCTCGGCGGCCTTCGCCCGGCTACGGCTGGTCTCAGGCAGACCGACCCGGACGTCGACACCGCTGTCGCGCAGGTTGAGGGCGTGCGCATGGCCCTGGCTGCCGTACCCGATGACGGCGACCTTCCGATTGCTGATGTTGTCGAGCGACGCGTCGGCGTCGTAATAGATCTCGGCCATCGTGGGCAACTCTTTTCTTTCTGTCCGTCGAAAAGGCGGGAAAGGCGGGAAAGGTGGGAAAGGCGGGAGGAGTAGGGAAGCCGGGAAAGGTAACGAAGGCAGGGAAGGGCACGGAGAGAAGACGGCGAGCTACGCGGTGCGCTCGAGAGCGCGCAGACTGCGATCGGTGATCGACCGGGAGCCTCGACCGAGGGCGACCATGCCGGACTGGACCAGCTCCCTGATACCGAACGGTTCGAGCATCCGGATGAGAGCGTCGAGCTTGTCACGGGTACCGGTGGCCTCCACCGTTACCGCGTCGGGCGCGACGTCGACCACCTTCGCACGGAACAGCGTGACGGTTTCCAGGACCTGGGAACGGACCGACATGTCGGCCCGCACCTTGATCAGAACCAGCTCCCGCCGCACCGACGCCGCTGGGTCCATCTCAACGATCTTGATGACGTTGACCAACTTGTTGAGCTGCTTGGTGACCTGTTCGAGCGGCAGCTCGTCGACGGCCACGACAATCGTCATGCGGGAGACGTCATCGTGCTCGGTCGGTCCGACCGCGAGTGACTCGATGTTGAAACCGCGCCGGGAGAACAGCCCCGCAACGCGGGCGAGGACGCCGGGCTTGTTCTCCACCAGCACCGACAGTGTATGCGTGGTCACCTTGACCAGACCTCTCCTCAGATCCTCAGAGCTCTTCGTAGTCGAAGTCGGGGGCGATGTCGCGAGCGACCCTGATCTCGTCATTGCTCGCGCCGGCGGCGACCATCGGCCACACCATCGCATCCTGGTGGACGATGAAATCAACCACGACCGGCGCGTCGTCGATGGCCATGGCCTTCTCGATCGTGGCGTCGACCTCGTCCGGCGACTCACACCGCATGCCCACGCAACCGAGCGCCTCGGCCAGGCGCACGAAGTCCGGCACCCGGCGCGAGCGTCGGTTGGAAGCGTCGGGATGCGTGCCCAGTTCAGTGTTGGAGTAACGCTTGTCGTAGAAGAGGGTCTGCCATTGGCGGACCATTCCCAGCGCTCCGTTGTTGATGATCGCAACCTTGATCGGGATGCCTTCCAGCGCGCAGGTCGCCAACTCCTGGTTTGTCATCTGGAAGCAGCCGTCGCCGTCGATCGCCCACACTATGGCGTCCGGCCGACCGACCTTGGCGCCCATCGCCGCGGGCACGGCGTAGCCCATGGTGCCCAGGCCACCGGAGTTCAGCCAGGTGTACGGGTGCTCGTAGGAGATGAACTGCGCCGCCCACATCTGATGCTGGCCGACCCCGGCGACATACAGCGCCTCCGGACCGGCGATCTTCCCGATCCGTTCGATGGCGTACTGGGGAGCGATCGAGCCGTCCGCCGGTCGGTCATAACCCAACGGGTAGGTCCGGCGCCAGCCGTCGAGCTGGCGCCACCAACCGGTGAGGTCCGGCCGCGTCTCCGCCTGCAACGCGGCGATGAGATCGATGATCACTTCCCGGCAGTCGCCGACGATCGGCACGTCCGCGACCCGGTTCTTCCCGATTTCGGCCGGATCGATATCTGCATGGATGACCGCGGCCTTCGGCGCGAAGGAGGCGAGCTTCCCGGTCACCCGGTCATCAAAACGGGCGCCCAGGGTGATCAGAAGATCTGACTTCTGTAGCGCGGTGACCGCGGCGACCGACCCGTGCATGCCCGGCATGCCCAGATGCTGGCGATGGGAGTCGGGGAACGCGCCGCGCGCCATCAGCGTCGTCACCACCGGGATGCCGGTGAGCTCGGCGAGCGTGCGCAGCTCGAGGGCGGCCCGCGCCTTGAGCACGCCACCGCCGACGTACAGGACTGGGCGGCGGGCGGCGCTGATGAGCTTCGCCGCCTCCCGGACCTGCTTGGCATGCGGCCGGGTGACCGGTCGGTAGCCGGGCAGCTCCAGCGTGGGCGGCCAGATGTCACCCGGCAGCACCGCCGTCGCCGACTGCAGGATGTCCTTGGGCAGGTCGACCAGGACCGGCCCGGGACGTCCGGTCGCGGCGAGGTGGAAAGCCTCGGCGATCGTGCGGGGGATGTCGTCGGCGCAGTGGACGAGGAAGTTGTGCTTCGTGATCGGCAGCGTGATGCCGCAGATGTCGGCTTCCTGGAAGGCGTCCGTCCCGATCGCCGCGCTCGGCACCTGGCCGGTGATCGCCACCATGGGTACCGAGTCCATGTAGGCGTCCGCGATCGGCGTGACCAGATTCGTCGCGCCCGGCCCGGACGTCGCGATGCACACGCCGACCCGTCCGGTCGCCTGGGCGTAACCCTCTGCGGCGTGCCCGGCGCCCTGCTCGTGGCGGACCAGGATGTGGCGGAGGCGTTCGGCGTCGTACAGCGGGTCGTAGGCCGGCAGGATCGCGCCGCCGGGGATGCCGAAGACCACGTCGGCCCCGACCGCCTCGAGGGAAAGCACGAGCGACTGCGCTCCGGTGATCTCTCTGCTCATCTGATCGTCTTCCTTGACGTTCCGCGGTGGTGACAGGTTGGTAGCGCCGGGCATAAAAAAACCCCCCGTGCCAGGAGGCACTGAGGGGCGGCGCGCGGAGTCTTGCTTCGCCTACGCGCGCTCTACACGTACGAGGATGCCGGGGACCATGCACTTACCTTCCCCGACATCCGCGCCGCCGTCAAGGTCCTTGTCGCAACCGCGGCGCAACACCGCAGCCCGGACGATCGCGCTCGCCCGCCTCCCCCGACCGGCCACCGACCGGCCACCGACCACCGACCACCGACCACCGACCACCGACGATCTTTCGAGGTTTGTACGCCGGAAACAGCCTTGTTGATCGCACAAACCTAGAAAGATCGCCCTGGTCGCGGCTGACCGGGGCCCCGCTGACCCGCTGGCCGGTCAGCGGGCACGCTGTGACCGGCCGACGGGGCTGCGGCGTCAGGGGGCGGCGTCGGGCTGCGGCGTCAGGGGGCGGCGAGGCCCGCGAGGAAACGGGCCGCGACCGGCGCCGCCGACTGCGCTCCGAAGCCGCCGTCTTCGACGACGACCGCGAAGGCCACGGTGCCGCGGTAGCCCACGAACCATCCGTGCGTCGGCGGCGGGTTGCCGTCCTTGTACTCGGCCGTGCCGGTCTTGCCGTGCACCTCGCCGGGGAAGGCCACCCCGTTCGCGGTGCCCTCGGTGACCACCGCGCGCATGAAATCCTGCAGCGGCGCGACCACCGCCGGCGGCAACGCATTGCTCCTGGGCGCGGTGCCGGCCACGAACGGCTGGCGCCAGGTCCCACTGGCGACGGCCGCCGCGACGCTCGCCATCTGCAGCGGGCTCGCGGACACCTTGCCCTGCCCGATCGCCGCGGACGCCGACTCGACCGCATCCTTGGGCGTCGGGAAGGAGCCGCCGACGCTTGCGATCGGCAGCGGCTGGCTGCCGTCGAAGCCGTACAGTTTCGCGGCCTGCTCCAGCGCGGAGTCCGGCAGCGACTGTTCCAGACGGATGAACGCGGTGTTGCAGCTACGCGCGAACGCCGCCCGCAGCGGGATCGGACCGAACTGCTCGGACTCGGCGTTCTGGAACGTACGCCCGCCGATGGCCACCGTCTGTGTACAGTCCAGCGACGTGTTCGCGTCCTTGCCTGCGATCAACGCCGCGGTCGCGGTGACAATCTTGAAGGTGGAACCCGGCGGATATCTGCCGATCACCGCCCGGCTGTATCCGTTCAGCGGATGGTTGACCAGTGCCAGGACCCCGCCCGTCCGGGTGTCGACCGCGACCAGCGCCCCATTGGGCTTAACGGCGGTCGCCATCGCCGCCTCGCCGGCCCGCTGCACGTTCAGGTCGAGCGTGGTCTGCACATCCTTGCCATCGGTAACTGGGTATGTCCGAAGCGTGCTGACAGTCTCGTTCCGATCGTTGCGGACGACTACCCTGCCGCCCTGCGGTGCGAGGTCGGCGTCATAGACGCGCTGCAGCCCGGACGACGGGGCGACCTGACCGATCAGGTTGCCGGCAAGCTCCGCGTCAGCACCGAGCGGCTGCCCGTTGGCGTCGAGCAGCTGTCCCCGCTTGCCCGTGGAGGAGGTGCGGTCCAGCCGTAGACCGGGCGCCAGGGCCGGGTTGACCGAGTCGGGACGCGCCTGCACCTTCCACGCCTTGCCCTGCTGCACGAGACGGAGCACACCGTCGTAGGCGAACGGCTCGCCAAAGCCTGCAAGGGTGAGCGACGCAGAATAGCCGACCGTCGCGTTCGAGTCGCGGCGCGTCAGGGCTCCGGCAACGAATCGGGCTCCGGTCACGTTCAGCTTGGTGCGGACGTCGACCATCGTCGCCACGAGCTGGTCGACCGCCATCGTCCCCGGCACGCTCACGGCCGTCACGCCGGCCTTACCCCGCTCCTGCGCGGCTGCGACAGCGCTGGCGTCGCCGCCCGCGTCGCCCGGTGAACCCAGGCTCTGCCAGCCGGAAAGATAGGCCTGCGCGGCGGTCGTCGCCGCCCGGTCCGCGGCACGCGCATCGGCGCGGGTTTTCAGGACGTACCCGACAGCGGCCGCGGCCACCAGCACAAAGACGACCACCACCACGACGAGCATTCGGGTCCGGCTTCGCCCGCCTCGCCGCGAGGTCGAGGCGGTGAACCCACTGGGGGTGAGAGGCACCTTGGCGCGCACTCCTCCCGGAAACGGTGACCGGGCGCGCCATGATCCTTGGCGACCACGAGGCCTCCGGCGCGCTAAAACATGATCGTGCATCCGGAGGGATCACCAGCGTCCTGCTCCGGTCCTCCTCCGGGGGCGCGGCCAAGTCTACGGACGGCCACGCACCTCCAGCCCCACGACACGCCGAGGGCTGTCACAAAAATGTGGCATTACCGTCGCGTACCGTTCGAGCGGTAGGTGAAAATCGCCGCCCTGGTAACCATTTCCACCTATGACCAACACCGATGGTCGCCAGGCGTAGGTGGGAAATGTCACCAGATCGACAGATTCCACCTACTCCTTCAGGCGCTCCAGCAGGAGCGTGCGGGTGGCGTTCGCATCGGCCTGACCCTTCATGGCCTTCATGACGGCGCCGACCAGCGGGCCGACCGCGTTCAGCTTGCCGCCCCGGACCTTGTCCGCGATGGCGGGCTGGGCGGCGATGGCCGCGTCCACCGCCTGCGAAAGTGCACCGTCGTCCGACACCAGCTTCAGGCCGCGGCTGGCCACCACCTCGTCCGGTGCGCCCTCGCCGGCGAGAACGCCGTCGATGACCTTACGGGCGAGGGCGTCGGTGAGCTCACCCGCCGCGACCAGCTCCGCGATGCGGGCGACATCCATCGGCCCGATCGCGAGGCCCGTCGGTGGTACGCCCGCGTCGGCGGCCCGGCGCGCGAGCTCGTTCAGCCACCACTTGCGGGCCGCCTCGGCCGGCGCGCCCGCCGAGATGGTCTCCTCGACCAGGTCGAGAACACCCGCATTACGCATCTTCACGATGTCGCTAGGCGAGATGCCGTGGTCGACGGCAAGGCGGGCGCGCCGCTGCGCCGGCAGCTCCGGAATGGTCGCCCGGACCGCGTCGACGTACTCGTGGGTCAGCGCCAGCGGTGTCAGGTCGGGCTCGGGGAAGTACCGGTAGTCGGTCGCCTCCTCCTTGGATCGGCCGGTCGACGTCGTACCGGACGCCTCGTCGAAGTGCCTGGTCTCCTGGACGATCCGAAGGCCCGCGTCCAGGCGACCCGCCTGCCGGACGATCTCGTACCGGACGGCCCGCTCCACCGACCGCAACGAGTTGAGATTCTTGGTCTCCGAGCGGGTGCCGTAGGGTGCCACCGGCTCGCCGGGCGCCGGACGCCGCCGCAACGAGACGTTGGCGTCGCAACGCAGCGAACCCTGTTCCATGCGGACGTCGGAGACGGTGAGCGCCCGGCACAGCTCACGCAGCTCGTCGACGTAGGCGCGGGCGACCTCCGGTGAGCGGACGTCCGGCTCAGTGACGATCTCGACGAGCGGGATCCCGGCCCGGTTGTAGTCGACCAGCGAGTGCGTGGCCCCGTGGATGCGCCCGGTGGCCCCACCGACATGCAGGGACTTGCCGGTGTCCTCCTCCATGTGGACGCGGGTGATGCCGACCCGATGGATCTTCCCGTCAACCTCCACGTCGAGCCAGCCGTTCTCACACAGCGGCTCGTCGTACTGGCTGATCTGGAAGTTCTTCGGCATGTCCGGGTAGAAGTAGTTCTTACGCGCGAATCGGCACCAGGACGAGATCGAGCAGTTCAGCGCAAGGCCGATCATCATGGCGAACCGCACGGCGGCCTCGTTGACCACCGGCAGCGATCCGGGCAGCCCCAGGCAGGTCGGGCACACCTGGGTGTTGGGCTCCGCGCCGAACACCGTGGAGCAGCCGCAGAACATCTTCGAGGCGGTGCCGAGCTCGACGTGTGTCTCCAGCCCGATCACCGGCTCGTAGCGGGCGACGGCGTCGTCGAAGGTGGGGGTCGTGACCGCCACGCTGGCCGGGGATGTCAACGCAGGTGCTCCTGTTCAACCGGGTCCGCCCGACCTGACGAGCCTGGCGAATCTGACACGCTCGATGAATCTGATGGACCGGACGAGCCGACCTGGGTCGGGGTCGAGGCCGGGGTCGAGGTCTCGGTCGGGGTCAAGGTCTCGGTCGGGGTCGAGGTCTCGGTGTCCTCGCGCGGCCGGTGGAGGCCGGTGTCACGCAGGTGGATCCTGGTGGCGAAGGCGGATCCGGCGACGCCGAGCACGCCCCAGATGATCAAAATCGGCGAGACCGCCGCGATGCCCACCCCGAGCACGGCCAGGCCCAGTACCCAGACCGCCACCAGCGGCGCCCGATCCGCCCGCCTGCTACGTAGCGCAACCATCAACGTCTCCCCTCGTTCCGCACATCTCACAACTCATCAGGCCCAGTGTCCCTCCGAGTCTCGCCGGGGCCGCCCGGACGGGGAACGGGCCGCCGTCGCGCCTTCCGGCCCCTACAGGGCCGGGGCGTCGTCGAGGAAGGGATGGCCGCGGGCGGCGTCGAGAGCTGCCTCCAACGCGCCGCCGACCTGGTAGAGCCGGTCATCCGCGAAGGTCGGCGCCATGATCTGAAAACCGACCGGAAGCCCGTCGGCCAGGCCGATCGGCAGGCTCATCGCCGGCCCGCCGGCCAGGTTCGACGGGATCGTGCACAGGTCGGACAGGTACATCGCCACCGGATCGTCGATCTTCTCACCCAGCCGGAACGCGACGGTGGGCGTGGTGGGTGAGACCAGCACGTCGACCCGTTCGTAGGCCGCGGCAAAGTCCTGGCTGATCAGCGTTCGGACCTTCTGCGCCTGACCGTAGTAGGCGTCGTAGTAACCCGACGACAATGCGTAGGTCCCCAGGATGATCCGCCGCTTGACCTCGGCCCCGAAGCCGGCACCGCGGGTGCGGGTCATGACCTCCTCGGCTCCGGCCTCGCCGTCGTCACCGATCCGCAGGCCGAACCGCATCGCGTCGAAGCGGGCCAGGTTGGACGAGCACTCGCTCGGCGCGATCAGATAGTAGGCGGGCAGCGCGTAGGTGAAGTGCGGGCAGCTGACCTCGACGACCTCGGCACCCAGACCGACCAGCACCTCAAGAGCGTCGGAGAAGCGCGCCCGCACCCCGATGTCGTAGCCGTCCCCGGACAGTTCCCGGACTACGCCGATCCGCACGCCGCGCAGATCACGGCTGGCGGCGGCGGCCACCACGCCGGGTACCGGCAACTCGATGCTGGTCGTGTCCAGCGGGTCGTGACCGGCGATGGCGGCATGTAGCAGAGCCGCGTCGGTCACCGTGCGGGCCAGCGGCCCGGCCTGGTCCAGCGAGCTCGAGAACGCGACGAGGCCGTAGCGGCTCACCCCGCCGTAGGTCGGCTTGACCCCGACCAGCCCGCACACGGCCGCGGGCTGGCGAATCGAGCCGCCGGTGTCGGTCCCGATCGAGATCGGCGTCTCGAAGGCGGCCACGGCGGCTGCGCTGCCACCGCTGCTGCCGCCGGGGATGCGATCGGTGTCCCACGGGTTGCGGGTCGGCCCGTAGGCGGAGTTCTCCGTGGACGACCCCATCGCGAACTCGTCCATGTTGACCTTGCCGATGATCACCACGCCGGCGGCCCGCAACTTCGACACCACTGTCGCGTCGTACGGCGGCTTCCAACCCTCGAGCATTCGACTACCACAGGTCGTCGGCATGCCGCGGGCAGTGAGTACGTCCTTGAGCGCCAGCGGGACGCCCGCGAGCGGTCCCAGGCGCTCCCCCGCGGCCCGGCGCCGGTCGACGTCGCGAGCCGCGGCAACGGCACCGTCGACGTCGACGTGCAGGAACGCGTTGATCCGATCGTCGACCTTCGCGATCCGGTCGAGCGCGGCCTGGGTCGCCTCCAGGGCGCTGAGCTCACCCGCGGCGATCGCGGCGGCGGTTCGGGCGGCGGAGAAACGGATGACGTCGGTCACGGGAGGTACCCTCACTCGTCCAGGTCGAGGATGCGCGGCACCCGGAAACGGCCGCCTTCGACGGCGGGCGCGCCGGCGAGCGCGTCAGCCTGCGACAGCGACGTGCGGGTGATGTCAGCCCGGAACACGTTCGTCAGCGGGACGGCATGGGTCGTCGGCGGGATGTCACCCGCCGCTACCTCCGCGACCCGGGCGACCGCACCGATGATCACGTCGAGCTGAGGGGCGAGCGTGTCGAGCTCCTCGTCGGACAAGGCCAGCCGCGACAGGCGGGCAAGATGGGCGACCTCGTCCCTGGTAATCGCCATACCGGTTACGACCCTCTGACTTCCCGGTGACCTTGCGGCCACGTCTGTGTCTGCTGACCGCCGAGTCCCGTGCCTGCCGACTCGCGGATGACGCTGTGGTCATCGTACGGGCCGGCGCGCAGGGGCACCCCCTGGCCTGGCGACCCCCACCACCTTGGAGAAACCGCGCCGCATGCCTGACACGCCCTCCACCGGGGGGGACCCGGTGCCCGCTAGCATCGCAGACGGGCCTGCGGGTAGTGCCCACCACGGGACCGCCTGGCGACGGTGATCACCGCGGTTTCAGAACTGTCCAGCGCCCGTGGAGGTACCCACTGCAATGCTTGACCGCGATGAGATTGACGCGCTGTATCCGGCCGACCTACCCGGCCCGGAGCACTGGGAGGAACGGTACCCGCCGAGGAACCTGACGCCGGGCGCGATGGTCACCCGTTTCTGCCCGAGCCCAACGGGCTTCGCCCACCTTGGCGGGGTCTATGTGGCGATCCTGGACAAGGACCTCGCACGGCAGTCCGGCGGCGCCTACTTCATCCGGATCGAGGACACTGATCAGGCGCGAACTGTGGAGGGCGCGACCGCACAGTTCGACGCGGCCTTCGGCTACTTTGGCGTCAGTTCGGACGAGTCCGACCAGACCGGCGCCTACGGCCCCTACACGCAGTCGGACCGGGCCCGGATCTACCTGACCTACATACGCGAGTTTCTCCGCGCAGGCAAGGCATATCTGTGCTTCGCCACGAAGGAGGAGCTGGGTACGGCCACCGAGGAACAGCGCGCCAAGAAGGTGCCCACCGGCTACTACGGCCGCTGGGCGACCTGGCGCGATGCCGCCGACGAACAGGTACGCGAGCGGCTGGCCGCCGGACAGCCTTACGTCGTGCGGTTCCGGTCGCCGGGCGAGCCGGGCAGGATCACCTTCACCGACCTGGTGCGCGGCCGCCTGGAGGCGGACGCGAACCGCAACGACATCGTCATTCTGAAGAGTTCCGACAGCCTGCTGCGGTTGCCGACGTATCATTTCGCGCACGTCGTGGACGACCATCTGATGCGGGTCACTCATGTGATTCGAGGCGACGAGTGGCTGTCCTCGGTCCCGGTGCACCTGCAACTGTTCGACGCGGCGGGTTTCGAGCGCATTCCGTACGCGCACATCGCACCGCTACTGAAGGTGGACGGCTCGGGAAAGCGGAAACTGTCCAAGCGCAAGGATCCCGAGGCGTCCGTCGAATTTTATATCAAAGCGGGCTACCCGGCGCCGAGTGTGCTCTATTACCTCCGCGGGCTGATCAACGGGCGGTTGGCGGAGATGGCGCTGACCGAAGCGCTGACCGCCCCACTGGGTCTGGCCGAGTGCGGCGTGTCCGGCGCGCTGGTGGATCTGGTGAAACTGGAGGACATCGCGGCGGACTACGTCGCGACTCTGCCGAGCCGGGATGTCCTGGACGAGGTGCTGACGTGGGCGGACACCCACGACACCGAACTGGCGCATGCTGTCCGCGCCGAGCAGGACCTCGCCGTGCGGGCACTGGACATCGAGCGGACAGGCGTGGACAACCCGCGCAAGGACCTGCGCAAGTGGTCGGATTTCCGGTCGATCTACGGCTACTTCTTCACCGCCCTGTTCGAGCCGGTGGCCGATCCCGGGGACAGCAGGTTCGGCGGCCTCGCACCCGATGTGGTGCGGCGGCTGTGCGCGGATCTGCTGCGTGTCTACCAGGACCTTTCCGACTCGGACGGCTGGTTCGACCAGATCCGCGTGACGGCCAGGGACAACGACTTCGCGGCAAGCGTCAAGGAGTACAAGAGCGACCCCGGCTCCTACGTCGGATCAATCCGGGAGGCGTCCCAGGTGGTCCGCGTGCTGCTCACCGGCTCCACCCGCAGCCCTGCCCTCCACTTGGTCGCGGGTGCGCTGGGCGAGACCGAGGTGCGCAAGCGGATCGGCGCCGTTCTCGGCCCCAGCTGAACGGGCAGCGGCCCTGCTCACAGCAACGATCGACGCCAGGACGGTGACCAGCAACGATACCTGCCTGTGATTTTTGCGCTACAGCACCGACACCTCCAAACTGCATTCTTGGCCACATGTCGTATCTGCTTCGCCTCGTCCTGCCGGACCGCCCCGGCGCCCTGGGCGCGGTCGCGACCGCGCTGGGCCAGGCTGCCATCGACATCGTCAGCCTGGACGTCGTCGAACGCGGCCCGAACGGCGCCGTGGACGACCTCGTCGTCGCGCTCCCGCCGTACGGGCTCGTCGACACCGTCCTGACCGCCGTGCAGTCCGTGCCCGGGGTGAGCGTGGAATCCCTGCGCCCGTACCTGTCCGGCGGTGCCGGCATTCAACATGACCTGGACCTCGTCGAAGCCATGACCTCCCGGCCCGACGAGGCGCTGGCCGTCATGACCGAGTTCGTCGGGGCGGTGTTCCATGCCGACTGGGCCGTGCTGCTGGAGCGGGTCGGGCCCGACGATCTGCGGGTTGTGGAGACCTCCGTGGGCGCCCCGGATCTCGGTGGCGGCGACCTCGCAGTCCCGGAGCGGGTGCGATCCACGCTGTTGTGGCTGCCGCTGGACCGCGCGCAGCGGCTGGACCGCCACGCGGGCTGGCTGCCTCCGCGCTGGACCGCGCTCGACATGGAGCTGGCGGTCGCGCCGGTGGGAGGTCCGGACCGGGCGGTTCTGATCGGACGGCCGGGCGGCCCGGCGTTCCGGGCGTCGGAGGTGCTGCGTCTCGCGCATCTCGCCGGCATCGCCGCGACGATCGCGCACAACAGGGATGTCTCGCTCGCCGCGCAGGGAACGGGTTGACGAGCCGAGTCGGCGTCACCAGCTGGCGATCACCCGCCCGGATCGTCGTCGGCCGGTTGGGCGGGACGGGCGTGCGCGCCGGCGGCCTGCGGCCCGGCGTCGAGCAGCACGGTGAACCCGGCCTCGTCGAGGATCGGGAGTTTCAGTGCCCGCGCCTTGTCGTACTTGCCGGCCCCGGGGTCGGCACCGACGACGACAAAGGTCGTCTTCTTGCTCACCGAGCCGGTGACCTTGCCACCGCGTGCCTGGACCGCCTCGGCGGCGGAGTCGCGGCTCCAGTCGGTGAGAGTCCCCGTGATCACAACGGTGACACCGCGCAGCGGACCCGGCCCGTCGTCCGCGCCGACGTCGGCCAGGCGCGCCCCACCGGAGCGGATCCGTTCGAGGATCTCGCGGTGGCGGGGATCAGCGAACCAGTCCGCCACGGCCGCGGCGATGGTCGGGCCGACACCGTCGACGGCAGCGAGAGTTTCGGTGGATGCGGCGGCGAGCGCGTCCACCGACTGCATCTCCCGTGCCAGCGCCCGCGCCGCGCTCGGCCCGACATGGCGGATGGACAGGCCGACCAGCAGCCGCCAGAGCGGTTGACCCCGAGCCTGCTCCACCCCACGCAGAATCTGATCGATCTTCTTCTGGCCGAATCCGCGCAGTCCGTCGAACGACTCGGGGCTCAGGTGGAAGACATCGCCCACGTCGTGCACGCGGCCGGCATCCAGCAGGGCGATCGCGGTCTCATAACCGAGCCCGTCGATGTCCAACGCGCCCCGGGAGGCGAAATGAAAGATCGACTCTCGTAGCTGCGCGGGGCAGGACACCGCGTTCGGGCAGCGGATGTCGACCTCGTCGGTGGGTCGCACCAGTTCGGTGTCGCACTCCGGGCAACGGGTGGGCATGACAAAGGCGCGTTCGGAACCGTCCCGAAGGTCGGCAACCGGACCGACGATCTCCGGGATCACATCGCCGGCCTTGCGGACCACGACGGTGTCGCCGATCAGCACCCCTTTGCGCTCGACCTGGTCGGCGTTGTGCAGGGTGGCGAGCCCGACCGTCGAGCCCGCGACCTTGACCGGCTCGAGGCGGCCGAACGGGGTGACCCGGCCCGTACGGCCCACGTTGACCTCGATGTCGAGCAGCTTGGTGGTCACCTCCTCCGGCGGATACTTGTAGGCCACTGCCCAGCGTGGCGACTTCGAGGTGGCGCCGAGCCGGCGTTGCAACCCGAACGCGTCGACCTTCACCACCACTCCGTCGATCTCGTGCTCGACGTCGTGACGGTGCTCCCCCCACCGACGGACGAACGCCTCGACCTCGGCGACACTGCCCACCACCTCGTGGTGATGGGAGACGGGCAGGCCGAGTTCGGCCAGCCGGCTGTATGCCGCGGACTGTGCCTCGACGTCAAGACCCTGGTGGGTACCGAGCCCGTGGACGGTCATGGACAACGGACGCCTGGCCGTGACCCGGGGATCCTTCTGCCGCAGCGAGCCGGCGGCGGCGTTGCGCGGATTGGCGAACGGCTTCTCGCCCGCCGCGACCAGGGTGGCGTTGAGCTCGGCGAACGCCGCCGTGGGGAAGAAAACCTCGCCCCGGACCTCCAGCAGCACCGGGATACCCGGCCCACGCAGGCGGGTCGGCACCGCCGAGAGGGTGCGGATGTTCGGGGTGACGTCCTCGCCGACCCGCCCGTCGCCGCGGGTGGCCGCCCGGACCAGACAGCCGTCCTCATAGACCAGGTCGACCGCCAGCCCGTCGATCTTCAGCTCGCACAGCCAGGCCTCGACGTCGGTGTCCCGGGTCGCCCGCAGTGCCCAGGCCTCAAGCTCGGCATCGGTGAAGACGTTGTCCAGCGAGAGCATCCGTTCCAGATGCTCGACCGGCGTGAACAGCGTCGTGAAGGAGCCGGCGACCTTCTGGGTCGGCGAGTCCGGGGTGCGCAGCTGCGGGTACCGGGTCTCGATCTCCGCCAGCTCACCCATGAGCTGGTCGTATTCAGCATCGGAGACGGTCGGTGAGTCCAGCACGTAGTAGCGGTAGGCGTGCTCGTCCAGCTCGAGGGCCAGCTCCGCGGCGCGCACCCGTACCTGTGCGGGCAGCTCCTCGACAAGCGAGCCGACGTCATCGACAACCGGATCGGGATCCGGGCCGGGATCCGGGCCGGGATCCGGGCCGGGATCCGGGCCGGGGGCCGTCCCGGTCGCGTCCGGACTCGGCGCAGCGGGCGCACTCATGTCGAATCGTCGGCCAGCGCCCGCCCCGCCTCTCGGCAGCGTCGCAGCGCCACCCGTGCGTAGGCGGGTGTCGCACCCGCGAGACCGCAGGTCGGCGTCACCGCGACCACCTCCCGAAGCTGCTCGGACGAGAACCCCAGCCGGCGCCACATCGACCGGACCGGCTCGACGGTACGGCCGACGTCGGACAGTTCGGTGTCCCGCGCCGGCACCACGCCGAGCATCAGCGCGACCCCCGCCTCGACCGCCTCGCCGATCATGTCGTCATCGGCGGGGGTGAGCAGGGTCGCGTCCACGCTCACGAAGGCAGCACCGGCCTGACGCACCAGGCCGACCGGGGGTGATGCCGTGCAGCAGTGCACCCCGGCCGGCACCGCGACGCCGGCGAGCAGGACACCGGCGAGCAGGTTGCGCAGCCGCTCGGTGGCAACACCCTCCTCGACCGCCGGCAGCGCCCCGAATCCGCTGGG
This sequence comes from Protofrankia sp. Cas3, assembly GCF_963555955.1. Classification (NCBI taxonomy): domain Bacteria; kingdom Bacillati; phylum Actinomycetota; class Actinomycetes; order Frankiales; family Frankiaceae; genus Protofrankia; species Protofrankia sp. Cas3. The sequence goes on along the minus strand of NZ_CAUVXP010000044.1, from coordinate 13,501 downwards.
CGTACGGACCTGACCGGCGAGCACCGCCGGCAGACCCGGCTCGTCGAGCTGGACGATCAGGCGGGCACCGGGCAGGACGCTCGCGATCTGCCCGAGGTGGCGGGCGATGCCCTCCGCGAGGGCCTCGGCGATGTCCCGGGCGGCCCCGGCGTCCTTGAGGGCCTTGTGCCCCCGCTGCAACTCGACGGTGGCGGCGAGCGTCCAGGGGCCGGTGACGGCAACCTTGAACGGTCCGGTGTAGCCGGCGGCGACCTCGCCGAGCGCGTCGAGGTCGCGAGCCATCAGATCACGGGTGCGACGCAGGTCGATGCCGGGACGCGGCACCAACCGCCACCCGGACGGCTGCAGGTCGACCGGCATGTCCGCGAGCAGACCCGCGGCACGCCCGATCATGTCGGCGCCGGCGCCGCGGTCCGGCAGCTCAGGCAGGTGCGGCAGGTCGCCAAGCTCGTCGAAGACCAGCCGGCATGCCTCGACCGGGTCCGTCCCCGGCAACGACCCGACCCCGGTCGCCGCCCCGGGCTCCCACAGCCGGGTGCTGACGGGGGTAGCAGCTGACTGTGTCATGAGGTCATGGTCATCGTCATGTGGTCATCCAAATCATGATCGAAACTTCCCGGATGCGAAGGATCAGAAACCAGGCCGGCCGGCACCGCGCGGGCCGGAACCGGACTCGCCAGCACCCAACCGGCGGATATGACCCCCGCCCAGGACCCGATCACCGTCGTAGAGGACGACGGCCTGGCCGGGCGCGGTACCGCGGACCGGTTCGTCCAACCGCACGTGCAGCTCGTCCCCGACGGCCTGCGCCGTGGCCGGGACCGCCCGCCCGTGTGCGCGGACCTGGGCCGTGCACACCACCGGACCCTCGTACGGCCAGACCACCGGGTCTGCGACGAGGCTGTGGACGTCGAGTGCCTCGGCCGGGCCGACCGTCACCGTGGCGGTGACGGGCGCGATGTCGAGGACGTACCGCGGCTTGCCGTCGGGCGCGGGCCGGCCCAGGCGCAGACCCCGACGCTGCCCGATGGTGAAGGCGAACGCCCCGTCGTGCTCCCCCACGGTCTCGCCGGTGACGGCGTCCACCACCGGCCCTGGCCGCGATCCCAGCCGTTCACGCAGCCACCGGCCGGTGTCACCGTCGGCAATGAAGCAGATGTCGTGGCTGTCGGGCTTGTCCGCAACCGCGAGACCGCGTCGAGCGGCCTCGGCCCGGACCTCGGTCTTCGTCGTGTCCCCCAACGGGAAGATCGCATGCGCGAGCTGCTCGGGGCGCAGCGTCCCCAGTACGTAGGACTGGTCCTTGTCCGGATCCACCGAGCGGCGCAGCACCGCGCCGGACAGCTGGGCGTGATGCCCGGTGACCACCGCGTCAAAACCCAGCGCCAACGCCCGGTCCAGAACCGCCGCGAATTTGATCCGCTCGTTGCACCGCACACACGGGTTCGGCGTCCGACCGGCCTCGTAGGCGGTCACGAACTCGTCGATGACGTCCTGTTCGAACCGGTCGGCCAGGTCCCACACGTAGAAGGGGATGCGCAGGACGTCGGCGGCGCGGCGGGCGTCGCGGGCGTCCTCGACGGTGCAACAGCCACGGGCGCCGGTCCGGTGTGATTCCGGGGATTTCGCCAGCGCCAGGTGCACGCCCGTGACGTCGTGGCCGGCGTCGACCGCACGGGCGGCCGCGACCGCCGAGTCGACCCCGCCGGACATGGCCGCGAGTACCCGCATCCCACTCACCCCCCGGATCGTCCGGACAGGCCGGACAGCGCTCCGGCGCGGCGCGCCCTACCCACCACCGGCATGATCACCCGCACCAGGGCGTCCACATCGGCACGCTCGGAGGTGCGTCCCAGGGAGAAGCGCAGCGAACCGCGGGCGCCGGCCTCGTCCACGCCCATGGCCAGCAGAACGTGTGACGGTCGGGCGACCCCGGCCGAGCAGGCCGAACCGGTCGAGCACTCGATCCCGTGCGCGTCGAGCAGCAGCAACAGTGAGTCGCCCTCGCAGCCGGGAAAGGTCAGATGAGCGATCCCGGGGAGGAGCCCCGGACCCGGGGGCGCTCCGTTCACCACCGCGTCCGGTACCGCGGCGAGCACCCGTGCGACCAGATCGTCACGCAGGACTGCGAGGCGCTCCGCTTCGACGGGCCGTTCACTGACCGCCGAGGTCGCGGCCGCGGCGAACGCCGCGACTCCCGGCGTGTCGAGTGTTCCCGACCGTACATCGCGTTCCTGCCCACCGCCGTGGGTCAACGGTGCCAGGGCCAGACCCCGGCGCACCAGCAGCGCGCCCATGCCGATCGGGCCGCCGAGCTTGTGGGCGCTGACCGTCAGCGCGTCCGCACCGCTGTCCTCGAACGACACCGGGATCGACCCGACCGCCTGGACTGCGTCGGTGTGGAACGCGATCCCGTAGCCGTGCGCAACCGCTGCAAGCTCCGCGATCGGCGACACCGTGCCTACCTCGTTGTTCGCCCACATGACGCTGACCAGCGCGACGCTGTCGGGATCACGGGCGATCGCCGCGGCGAGGACGTCGGGGTGCACCATCCCGGTGGCGTCCACGGGCAACAGCTCGACCTGGGCGTCCTGCGCCTCGGCCAGCCAGAACACGGCGTCGAGGATGGCCCGGTGCTCGATCGCGCTGACCAGTACCCGGTGCCGGCGCGGCGCGGCCGCCCGCCGCGCCCAGTACAGACCTTTGATGGCCAGGTTGTCGCTTTCGGTCCCCCCAGCGGTGAAGACGACCTCGGACGGACGGGCGCGCAGCGCCGCGGCGAGCGCCTCGCGCGACTCTTCAACTACTCTGCGCGCACGACGGCCGCTGGCGTGCAGCGACGACGCGTTCCCGGCCTCAGCGAGCGCCGCGGTATAAGCAGCCACGGCCTCAGGACGCATCGGCGTGGTCGCCGCGTGGTCGAGGTAGGTCACATCACTGAGGATATCCGCGTGTCGCCACCGTACCCCTGGAGACAACCAAGGTCGGCAAGCCGACGCCACGCTATGGCCCGTGTAGCGCCCGACCCGCGCTACCCGACCTGGCCTCGGCCGCGCTCGATCACCGCGCTGCGCCGTCGGGCCACCTCGCCGGCATCCAACGAACGCCGACGTGCGACATCCTTCTCGTTCGCGATCGCGTCGGTGACGGTGCCGAACTCCGACTGGCGATACATGGCCCGGATGTCAGCGAGATCCCCCGCGGGGATGGTGGCGATGTTCGCGGCGATCTCCAGAGCCCGCGCCAGCAGAGTCTCGTGTGCCACCACCTCGTTGACCAGACCGATCCGCAGCGCCTGCGCCGCATCCACGTAGTTGCCCGTGAACGACATCTGACGTGCCCAGGCGAAGCCGACCGCCTGGGGTAGCCGCCAGGTCATCCCGCCGCCCGGCATCACGCCGACCCGCGCGTGGGTGTCGGCGAACCGCGCGCGCTCCGAGGCGATACGGAAGTCGCAGCACAGCGCCCATTCCAGGCCACCGGTCACGGCCGCCCCGTTGATCGCTCCGATCAACGGCCTGGTGGTCGCCAGCACCTGATCGAAGGGTATTTCGTCCCAGTTCGCAGCCTCGCTGAACCTGCCCTGGCCCACCGCGACGAGGTCCAGGCCGGCGCAGAAGGCCGGGTCGGCACCGGTGAGGACGATCGCCCGCACATCGTCCCGGGCGTCGAGGTCGACGATCGCGGCTCGCAGCTCGCCGATCAGTTCAGGAGTGATCGCGTTACGGACCTGGGGACGGTTCAGCGTGACAACCGCCGCGGGCGGGCGGACATCGACTAATACATTGGCCATATCGCCTGAGCATGCCGGCCCGTTCACCCGGACGCACCCGATCCGAAGATCGGACGCAGCGGGACGGCAGGGCGCAGCGGGAGCGTGGTGCGGGCGTGCAGACAACCCCACCAGACCCCGGCGCAGTAGGCCGCGTCGTCCGCCATCCGCAACGCGACGTAGGGGACGAGCCCGACATCCGGACGTTCTCGCCACCAGTCCCACGCGGTCGGTATGGTCGCCGCGACCAGCAGGACACGACGGCCGGGCCGACCCGCACCGAAGGCCAGCAGCGGCAGCCACACGCGCCGCGCGGTGTCCGCGGCAGCCCAGCCTGCATGCTGCCGGCCCCGGGCGACCAGGACCGCCGCGTGGAGCCCGGCCCGCGGCACGGGCGTGCGCAGGCGGGTGAACGTCCGGCGCAGGCGCCAGGCGCTGACCACCGCGCCGACCCCGGCAGTGGCGGCGACCGCGGCAACCGCGGCAGCGGACCCGGTCGCGACGACGACACCCGCCGCGACACCGGCCGCAGCGCCCCGCACTGGCCGCAACGGCTCGGGATGGCGCAACGCGAGCGCTGCCGCGGACGATCCGTAGCCGACCCGCTGCCTGACCCAGCCCCGCCAGGACGACCGGGGCTGGTGGAGCACCACCGCGGCCGGTTCGTAACGCACCGACCAGCCGGCCGCGGTCAGCCGCCACACCAGGTCGACGTCCTCGCCGTAGCGCATCGCCGGGTCGAAGTCGGCCAGCTCCCGGCGGATCAGCAGCGCCGCGGCCGGCAGGTAGGAGATACGGCTGCCCGCGCGGACCGGACCGGGCCGCAGGCCCAGGTCCAGCGGCGACCGGGACATCTCGTACCGGGCGCGCAGTGCCCGGTGTGGCGCTGAGGCGACCCGCGGGGCGACCAGCGCGACCATCGGGTCGGCCAGCTGCGGGAGCAGCCTGGTGAGCCAGTCCGGGCCGGGCAGCACGTCGGAGTCGACAAAGGCGACCAGCGGGGTTGCCGCGGCTCGCGCCCCGGCCATGCGGGCGGACGCGGGCCCCAGCGGCGAGTCATGCCGGATGACGCGGACACCGGCCCGCCGCGCGACCGCGCCGGTTGCGTCGGTGGAGCCGTCGTCCACGACGATGACCTCCCGGCAGGTCCCGGTGACGGCGGCGAGCAACCGCGAGAGCTCCGCCGCCCGGTCGCGGACCGGGATGACAAGGGTGACGTCATCCCGACCAGGCACGCCCGGCCGACCCGCGGTCGGTGGCACGGGATCGGCGTGCCCGGCGTCCACCAGCCGGCGGGCGAGCATACCCGCGCCGGCGCCGGCCGCCGTCACCGTGGCACCGGCCGCGAGCGCATCGAACACGGCCGCGCCAGCGCGACTCAGGGTGAGCAGCCGTAGCGGCGATCCGCCCAGCAGCACCCGACCACGCGACAGGACCCGCAGGTCCGGTTCACACTGAACCGAGAAGCAGTCGGGTAGCGGGGCAGGCGCGGGCCCGGGCAGCCGGCTACCGTCACAGTTCGTGTTTCCGTCCGTATGACGCACAGGAGGAACCGTATGGATTCCGTCGACGTCGACAGCGACCGTCCCATCGCCGCAGCCGAGGTGCCGACAATCGAGCCGGTGCTTGAGGATCTCCTGGTTGAGGACGTGTCCATCGACGGCATGTGCGGCGTCTACTGATCAACCAGCCACCGACATCAAGCGGACACAGTCGAAGACGGCGACGCAAGCACTGATGCCCTCACCCCCGCACGCCGCCGCGCCGGTCGCGACCGGCGCCTTTGACCGCGACCGCGCCTACGAGCTGCATCCGAAGGTCGCGCTGCGCCCGGAGCGGTTCGGCGCGCTCGCCTACTCCTATGACACCCGACGGCTGTCCCTGTTGAAGGATCTCGATCTGCTCGCCGTGGTGCGGGCACTCGCGGACCAGCCCTCCGCGGATGCCGCACTCGGCGTGGTACCCACAGCGAAACGGCCGGCGGTGGAGCGGGCACTGGCCCGCCTGGTGGAAACGGGGTTCATCCGTGAGCGTCACTGAGCTGGCCGGGCAGGCACCAGCGGCGGTAGCGAGCCGGTCGTTGCAGGACGAGCTGCGCCGTGGCCTCGACGCGCCGATCTGCCTGACCTGGGAGTGGACGTATGCCTGCAACCTGGCGTGCGTCCACTGCCTGTCGTCCTCCGGTCGGCGCGACCCCCGCGAGCTGACCACCGACCAGCTGCGCTCGGTCGTCGACCAGCTTGCCGACATGCAGGTCTTCTACGTCAACGTCGGTGGGGGCGAGCCGATGACCCGGCCCGACTTCTTCGAGGTGCTGGAGTACTGCGTCGACCATGGTGTCGGGGTCAAGTTCTCCACCAACGGCGGGATGATCACGTCGGAGAAGGCGCGGCGGCTCGCCTCACTGGATTACGTCGACGTCCAGATCTCCCTGGATGGCGCGGACGCGATGACCAACGACCCGGTCCGCGGTACCGGCTCCTATGATCGGGCCCGCGCGGCCATGGATCACCTCGCCGCCGCCGGATTCGGCGCGTTCAAGCTGTCCGTGGTCGTGACCAGGCACAATGCGAGCCAGCTCGACTCGTTCGAATCGCTGGCACGGGACTACGGCGCCGAACTGCGGATCACCCGACTACGCCCGTCCGGTCGGGGTCGGGACTCCTGGGCCGAGCTGCACCCGACCGCCATCCAACAGCGCGACCTGCATTCCTGGCTGCTGGCCCGGCCGAACGTGCTGACCGGCGACTCGTTCTTCCACCTGGCGGCCTACGGCCAGTCCCTGCCCGGGTTGAACCTGTGCGGCGCCGGGCGGGTCGTCTGTCTGATCGACCCGGTCGGGGACGTCTACGCCTGCCCGTTCGCCCTGCACGAGCACTTCCGCGCCGGCAGCGTGCTGGACGCTGGCGGGTTCGCGGCGGTGTGGCGGGGGTCGGAGCTGTTCACCGAGCTACGGGAACCGGGCAGCGCCGGGGCGTGCGCATCCTGCGGGCACTACGACGCGTGCCAGGGTGGCTGCATGGCGGCGAAGTTCTTCACCGGCCTGCCACTGGACGGCCCCGACCCCGAATGCGTCCTCGGCCACGGCGAGGCCGCACTGGCCGCGGTGAACCCCGCGAGCCTGCCCGCCGTCGACAACGACCACAGCAAGAACGACCGCAGTCGCAACCCAGGCGCCAACCGCCTGCTCCCCCTGTCCGTCCTGCGCTGAGACCCGCTCACACTTCCTGGCGACGGCTTCCAACGTCCGGCCCCGGAATGTGCACCCCTGTGTCGGCAGCGGGGCCCAGCTGCCGACACAGGGTCTGGTCGGCGGTCTGCTCGACCCGTCGCATCGTGATCCGCAGGATCGGCGGAGTCATTACGGTGGTGACAAGCGCCACCAGGACCACCACCGTGTAGACCGCCGTGTCCAACACCCCGAGGCGAAGCCCCACCGCGGCGACCACCAGGCCGATCACCCCTCGGGCGTTGAGCCCTGCGCCGAGCGCCAGCGCCTCCCAGTGGCCGAGCCGGCTGGCCCGCGCGCCGAGGTAGACGCCGCCGAACTTGCCCGCGACGGCGAGCAGCAGCACCACCAGTCCGGCGGCGAGGACCGACAGATCAGTGAGCATGCCGAGGTCGACCCGTAGCCCGGCAGTGGCGAAGAAGATCGGGGCCAGTACGGTGAGCACCACCCTCCGCAGCGGCGCGACCCGGTCGGGGATGAAGTCCCGACTGGACCCGACAACGATGCCGGCGATGAAGGCGCCGAAGATCGCCTCAAGTTTCAACGCATCCGTCGCCGCAGCCGCGGCAAGGATCAGCACCGTGACAACCGGGATGCAGCCGCTGCCGTCCCGCGCCGCCCCGGCGAACCGAAGTGCGGCCCGGACCACCGGCCGGCCGGCCACCAGGGCGACCAGCACGGTGCCCAGCACGCTCACGACCGGCACGGCGATGTCACCGCCATGCACGCCTGTGGTCGCCATCGCCGACACCACCGAAAGCATCGACCATCCGACCGCGTCGTCGACCGCGGCCGCGGCCAGGGTGAGCTGGCCGACGTTACGGTCCAACAGGTGCATGTCGATAAGGATCTTCGCGGCGACCGGAATCGCGCTGACACCCAGCGCGACACCAAGAAACATCGCGAACACCGGCCGATTGGCGCCATCGGCGACGAACGAGTCCGGCAGCAGCAGCCCCCCTGCGACACCGAGGCCCACTGGAATCAGCAGCCCGGTGAGGCCGACTCGGGCGACGGTCAGCCTGCGGCGGCACACCAGCCGGATGTCCATCTCCATCCCGGTTAAACCAACCAGCAGAATCACGCCGAGCTGACCGACGGCGTCGAGGAGATGGAACTGATCAGCGCGCGCAGGCAGCAGCCAGCCGGCGAAACCGGGCGCTAGCGTGCCGAGCAGGGACGGCCCGAGCAGCACACCGGTGACCAGTTCACCTGCCACGGCGGGCATTCCGAGCCGCATTGCCGCCCGGCCCAGGAGATGGGCCAGCCCGAGCAGGACTGCGATCTGGAGCAGGAAGACGAGAAGCACCTGCGACGACAGCGTGGCCACGGGACCGGACGCGTAGGCCATCACTACTCCTGCCAGGAGGTCAGGCGGAAATCTAAACGGACGGACCGCGAATGGAGCCGTGACGTAGTTTCCGACCTCGATCAGCCCCGGTTTTCGACGTCATGACTCCGTTCGTGCCTGCCGACGCCCGCCACCGAGCCGGTGCAGCGCCTTCAGCCGCGCAGTGTCGGCCGCGTCCAGCGCGTAGCAGGTGAGAAACAGCGTCGCGAGCAGGGGAGCGCGCAGGTTCAGCACGAGCGAGAACCGCTGCGACGCGGTCAGCGGCAGCGCGTTGACCCACGAGCGCGCCCACGGCTTGCGGAGCTTCCTCGGGGCGACGAAGTCCGGCCCAGAGATCTCCACCTGCGCCGAGCTCGGCTTGCCGAGCAGCCGCCATGTACCACGCGGCAGGCAACGGGTTAGCGACAGCTGGCAGAACACGCTGGGGCCCGTGATGCCGTGCTCGAGCCGCCACCGGGCCCGCTCGCCGAGCTTGGCCTGAAAACGTTCCACTCGACGACGGAACGCCTGTTCCGACATCCAGTGCCCCAGCTGTCCCCTCGAATAGAACAGGCGGGCCTCGCAGAACTCCCGGTGCTTCCTGCTGGTCTCGTCCTCCTTGGACGTGTCACCGCCGGTCGCCGCCAGCCAGTTCGTCCAGCGGTACCGGGCGGTCCCGGTCGACCAGATGACCGCCCAGTCGAGCATGTGCGACAGCAGGAAGAAGCGTGGGTCGGCAATGGCGCCGCTGTACTTCTCCTGGACGAAGCTCCTGATGGTCAGCCAATCCTCAAAGGTGGCCTTGTTGACCCGGTCGATGTAGCCGGTGTCGAGGCAGGCGCGCCGGAGGTCCTTCTCGATGATGTTCGAGACATGCCACATGGTCTGGAAGGACTGGCCCAGTCCCTGGCTGTAGTAGGCATCGATGATCGATGACGCGTCGCCGAGCATCGCGTACCGCCTGGAGTGGACGAAGGTGTCCGTCACGTGCTGCACGTTGCGGTACATACGGAACTCGAGCAGGTTCTCCCGGCCGAGCACTCCGTTGAAGACGGGGTATTCGGCCAGTGCCGCGAAGAACCGATCCTTGGGATCACCGTTCTTCGGCAGCTTTTTCTGGTCGTAGGTGATGCCGACGCTCACCCGGCCTCCCGAGAGCCGGATCACCCAGATCCAGTGGCCGTCGCCCCACAGGTGCAGGGTGTACAGGTCTCTGCGGGTGGAGGTGCCGTCCTCGGTGGTGTACCGCCACACCGGTTCGAACATCTCGTCAGTGATGCCGGCGAACTGCCCCCACAGAGCCGTGGTCTGGAAGCCGTCGTTGAGCACCCGTGATTCGGCGCGGTGGCCCAGCTTGCTCGCCAACATCCTGGTTCGTCCGGAGCAGTCGATGACCCAGCGGGCGTGGACACTGCCCTGTGTCTTCGCGGAGTGGTCGGTCCAGGTCACCAGATGCGCGTCGGTGTCGGTCTGCGCGATCTCGACGCCGGTCACCCGGGCGGCGTCGAGGAAGCGGATGTTGTGTCTGCTGTACACGGACTTACGCAGGAGGTCTTCCGTGTCGGGCCGGCAGATCTGCTGGTCGACCACCAGAGCACGAAACGCGAGCTTGTTTTTCGCGCTCTTATATAAGTAGTGGTCACGGAAGTCGTTGGGCATCTCCCGCAGCGTGAACTCCGACATGGCGGCGACGACCCACTCCGACTTGGGTCGGAACTCCCGCTGACCTTGGACGCCATAGGTAAACCAGACGCCCAGCTTGACGAAACACTCGTCGTTGAGGAACTCGTCGAGCTCGCCGATTATACGAGGAACTCCAGTGGAGACCAGGAACGACTCGCCCACCTTGTAGCTGGGTTTTTGGTTGACCACGTCGTCGATGACCGTCACGTCCATCCCGCGTTTCGCCAGTCCCAGTGCGGCGAGCAGTCCAACCATGCCCGCGCCTACCACCACCACCTCGGTGCGCGTCTCTTCCATCGTCGCCGGGCGCGAAAGGCTGTCCATGTGCTGCTCTCCTCAGGTCATGCTTGTTGCGGCTCAGGCTGTTGCGGCGGCCCCGAGCATGCTGCGGGCATAGCGATCCAACGCACCGCCCTCACGCAGGAACAGACGGGGGGCCACCAATTCGCATTCCAGCAACTGCAGGGCGCCGTCCGGGGCGGGCAGGGTATCGATCCGTGCGTACCGCAGCTGCTCGAACCATGAGCACAGCAAGCTATGCAGCTCCTCGGCCCAGGCGATGTGTGCGGGTATGGCCTCGACACGCTTGTTGACGCCGCCGAAGGACTCGTGCGCGATCCAGCCGTTCTCGGCAACCGACTTAGCGATCGCATGGCTGTACCTCCCGCCGATGAAGACGAAGGACGTCTCGCCGCGAGTGGTGATCTCATCGACGAAGGGCTGCACGCTCACTCTCGTCATCGCGGTCAGCTCGGCGAACCGACGCTCGGCGCTACTCCCGGCCACCGCGTCGGGATGATCGGGCAGCGTGAGGTGTGGATGGTCGGCGGTGGGGTCGGGGTCATCAACCGGGATTTCGACCCGGGTTACCCGGAAAGCGTTCCAGCCACGAGCCGACAGCGTCGGCTTGACCACGGCGCGCCGCCACCCGGTCCGGTCCAGGATGGCGTGGAGGGTGGCCGCCGTTCCCCGAGGCACCCACTCGGTCGGCACAACAGGGACCCCGGCGTCGGCGAGTCTGGGAAGATAGTCGAACTTGTCCAACCCCCTGGCCACGAGTCCGGGCGGGTTGACCACCGGAAGGCCGCCGGGAGCGTTCGCCCTCACCCGCGCGCAGAGCGCGTCGATACGCGGGATCAGGTCCGGCTCCAGGTGGAAATAGCGCAGCATGCGTAGGCTCAGCAGGTCGATGCCGCTCCAGTCGGTATAATCTGCATCGGCGAGTTTGACGATCTCCACATCCGTGTCGTGCCGGGCGAACGCGGCCTCCACATCGGGAAGGTCGTCGTGTGGAACCGTGAGACAGAGGTACGCGATTCGGCGTCGTCGAGTCACCCGGATTCCCTCCGCTGTCGGAGTCGGACGGCCGACGGTGACGATCACCGTGGCAACGACGCAGACGTTACGGGAACCGTCCCGGTCGGACATCCGTGTCGAGGCCGGAGCTAAGGTCAGATGACACTGAAGTAACGGATGGGTATCCACGACACGCGATGCCGCCGCCGGCCCCCGGTCGCCGCAATCCTGCCCAGTGCCCTGAGTTTGGCGCCGGAATCTTGTCCCGGACGGCCGCGACGAAGCACTGTCCGAACCGTGGATGTAGACGAGGTGCCAGACCCGAATTCACCCGATGACGTCAGCGGCTCCCTGCTGCGGAGCCTGAACGACACCGTTACCTGTTCGACGATCGCCGACGCGATGGACGCCCTCCATCGTGACGGCGCGGTGACCGGTCTGCGTCGGCTGACCGGAAGCGGACTCGTCGTGGGGCCCGCTTTCACCCTGCGCTACGAGGCCGTGTCCGCGGATTCGCCGGGCACCATCGGCGACTTCGTCGACGACGTGCCCGCCGGGGCCGTCGTCGTGATCGACAACGCGGGCCGCGACTGGTGCTCGGTGTGGGGCGACCTGGTCACCACAGTTGCCCATGCGCGCGGCGTCGCGGGCACGGTGATCGATGGAGCCTGCCGTGACGTCGCGGGCAGCGCCGAGATCGGCTACTCGATCTGGGCGGCGGCCACGTGCGTCAAATCCGGGCGCGGCCGGGTCAGGCTGGCCGCTATGCAGGAGCCGATCACCATACGGGGTACCTCCGTCACTCCAGGAGACTGGGTGTGTGCGGATGAATCGGGAATCGTCGTTGTCCCGGCCGAGATGGTCGACACCCTCGCCACCGAGATCCGCCGGATCGATGATCTGGAGGGCCGGGTACTCGCCGCGGTGCGGGCGGGCGGCCTGCCGCTGTCCGAGGCCCGAGCCGCCAACGGCTACCACCGCCTCGGCGCCCCCGCGCAGGGAGGCCGGGCATGACGGGGCATGGGGCCGTCACGGGGGAATCGGCCCGCGGAGTACACCGACCCGCCTGCGCGGTCCCGAGGCAGGGCATGACGGGGCATACCCTGCCTCGGATTGTCACGGGGGACCAGCGATCCCAGCTCCGGGCGTTACGGGAGACCTGGCCGCACGTGTACGCGCTGATCGACGAGGAACGCGCCCTCGCCTTAGCGACTGACGGGGAGCGTGACGACTTCGGTTCCGCGGAGAATGGCGGCCGAGGCGAAAGTTACGTCGACGCCCAGCAGGCGCACCCGGAGGCGCGGATCATCGGTATCCGGCACCTCATGGCCCTGGTGGTCGGCCCCACAGGCGGCGATCGGCCGGTCGTTCTGGACCTGCTGGGCGGCGATGGGCTGCTCCACCGGGTCTGCCTGCGTCCCGATATGCCCGACGCGACGGTCGTGACCTGTGACGCGGCCTCGTTCATGGTCGCTCGTGCGTGGGCGGCGGGTGTTCCGGCGGTCTGGCAGCGCGCTCAGCGACAGGTGTTCCGTTCGGGAAGCGTCGACGGTGCGCTCCTCGCATACGGAAGCCACCACGTGCCGGAGCCGGAGAGACAGGATGTGGCCGACGAGGCGTGGCGGGTACTGCGGCCCGGGGGCAGGTTCGTGCTGCACGACTTTGCCGAAGGGTCGCCCGTGGCGACCTGGTTCCTGGATGTCGTGGACAAACAGTCCGTGACCGGTCACCGCTACGCGCACTTCACCGCTGACCAGATGCGGGAGTGTCTCGTGCGCTCCGGTTTCTGCACGGTGACGACGAACTGGATGTTCGACCCGATCGTGGTGACCGGGACCTCGAAACGGGCGGCGCGGGCCGCGCTGGGCCGCTACCTGGTGCAGATGTACGGGCTGGACAAGCTGGTGGCGGCCCATGGGCACGAGGGCGCCTCGATGGTGGCGTTCGAACTCGCACGCCGGATATTCCGGTTCGACGGCATTGGAAACGGCATGGGCGACGGCATGGGAGACCATGTCGGTGAATGCGTCGTCGAGCGGTTGGGCCCGTCGGAATGGCGGTGCGTCCTGCCCCGCTTCGCACTGGTCGCCGTCGGGAGGAAGCCGGAGCCGCCCGGGACGGCGTGAGGCCGTCGCATCAGGTCACGTCGCTACCGGACCGCCGTCCCGGTCAGCCGGCCGTTCATGTTCTT
>NZ_CAUVXP010000043.1:1417-36824 GCF_963555955.1 Protofrankia sp. Cas3 | reverse complement strand
TTTTTTGTTTCGGACACCAAGTGTGCCGGACGCCAAGTGTGCCGGACACAAGGTACGGCGGACACAATGTGCGAACGGCCCGGATCGGCCGTGTCGGGTCGTAGCCGGCCTTCTGCGCGGACCGTCGACGGTGGGGCGCCGCTCGCCACTGTCGAGGTAGCGTTCGCAGGTGCCATCCGTCCATGTGGTGACCACCGCAGCCGGGGCCAGATCGATCGGCGACATGAAGAGGCGAGGCCGACTGCCGCTCGCGGTGTACCCGCACATGCCCGATCGGTTGGGCCTGACGGCCGACCAGGCGGCGGTGTTGTGGCGCAGCGGCGGACCCGGCGCGGAGAATGGTCGGTTCTGGCTGCGGGCGTGTTTGAATGCCTACCCCGGACTCGCCTGGATTCATTCCGACTCGATGGGGGTCGACGACCTGCCACTGGCGGAACTGGCGGCTCGTCAGATAGTACTGACGAATGCGGCGGGCGCACATGCCCGACCTATTGCCGAATGGGTCATGCTTGGTGTGCTCATGGCAAGTAAGAGGCTTGTCGACTTCCTCGGGCGCTGCGCCCACGGTATCTGGGATACCAGCATAGTTCCGCGGGATCTGGTGGGCCGGCGTGCGCTGCTACTGGGTCTGGGTTCGATCGGCACGGAGGTAGCGAGGCTACTGGAGCCCCTCGGGCTTGACGTCGTGGCCGTGACCCGCAGCCCACGAGCCAGGGCGGTGGCCGGGGTCACGGCCGTCGTGCACGACGGCTCGTGGCGGGAGATGCTCGCTGACACGGACTTTCTTGTGTGCACGCTCCCGCTCACCGACCGGACCACGGGCCTGCTCGGTCAATGGGAACTCGCGCAGCTGCCGTCCCATGCGTGGATCATCAGTATTTCCCGTGGTCCGGTCATCGACCAGGATGCGTTGATCGCCCTGTTGGACGCCGGCCGCATCGCCGGGGCCGTCCTCGACGGCTTCAGCCAGGAGCCGCTGCCTGCGACGGATCCGTTGTGGCAGCGGCCGAATGTGGTCGTCCTGCCGCACCACACCTGGTGCTCCCCGAGCAGTCGGTCCCGGCTCGAGGTGCTCTTCGCCCATCAGCTCCGTCGGTGGCTGGCCGGTGAGCGCCTGCTCAACGTGGTCGACTGTCGTCGCGGTTACTAGGACGGGGTGATGCACCGATAAGAGGGCTGTTCAACCGGCATTGATGGACGTTTCATCATGATGGTCGTCGGGGCACTGCCGCCTTGACCATGACCGTCTGCCTAATCGGTGTCAATCTTAGTTCCCGAGGCTGCCAGAACATACCATTTTGCGCCGAACCCGTTGATTCCCTGACCGTTGACGTCCCCGGGGCTGGTGTCACCGACGTAGTAGTAGAGCGGGTGGCCGCCGTAGGTGACCTCCCGCGTCCCGTCAGGTCGGGCCGTGGTACCGAGCAGAGCGACAGTGACGCCGGCGCCGGCTGTGGGCGCGCCCGCGGCGACGTATGGCGGCCAGGCCGCCGCGCAGGCTCCGCTGCACGACGATGTGGTGCCTTTATCTGCCTCGAAGAGGTACAGGGTCCGTCCGCCGGCGCCGACCAGGACATTACCGACCTTGGTCGGGCCGACGGCGACGGTCGCCGCCGTCGATACCGCCGTACCGCCGGTGGAAGGTACCGCCCCACCGCCTGTGGCAGGCGTCGTGTGGGCCGGGGTGCCGTAGCTGCTCCCGGCACCGTCGTCGCTGCTGCCTGCGCACGCGGCGAGGACGGTGGCCACCGCCATGGTGGACACGATCATGCCAATTTTCTTCATCACGACTCCCATTCGCTCTGACCGCCGGAGGACAGCCGTCGCTCGTCCCGGCGAGTGGTCACTGTTCATCACGTCCGGGCCCGCCCGGCGGTTCAACCCCCGCGCGGGTCGGCACAGCCGGCGACAGGTCGGCGGGCGGCAGGTGACAGGCGGGCCACCGGCGGAGTCAGAGCGGCGCGCTCACCAGGCGGCGGCCGTCGTCGGTCATCACCAGCACCTCACGGATCTGCTCGCGCGGCAGCCGTGTGCTGCCCTGGACCCGGGCATCCCCGGCGTAGGTCGCGACCCAGGTGGCGGCGACCTCACGTGTGCCGTCAGTGGCCACCACCACCAGTTGGCAGTGTTCCTCCGGCGGCACCCCGCTGACAGTGATCGTTAGACCGGTACCGAGGCCGACCTGTGCGAACGAGATCGTCGTATGCACCCGTGTCGTTGAATCCGTGGCGGACACGACCGTGCGTGCCGGGGGGTCGGACCCGGATATGCCCAGCCCCGCGGCAGTGCCGCTCACCGCGACCACCGCGGCTGCCGCAACGGCCAGGAGCCGACGACGGCGGTGACGGCGCTGCGCCGTCACCGCCCGGGCGGCCGTGACCATCCGCGGTAGCAGGTCCGGCGATGGTGCGGGCAGTCCTGATGCCGCCTCCTCGGGGCTCAGCCTCGACAGCAGCCCGGGCAGCTCCGCAAACTCGCTGAGCGTGTCCCGGCAGCGGGTGCAGCCGGCCAGATGCGCCTGAACCGCGGTTCGCTCGGCTGGCTCCAGTGCCCCGAGGACCAACGCACCGAGCGTCAGCTCAGCCTGCTCGCACCTCATCTGCTCACTCCCCGCTCCCGCAGGGCGAGCTTCAGCGCCCGGAGCCCGTAGAACGCCCGTGACTTCACCGTCCCGACCGGAACGCCCAGAGCTTCGGCGGCCTCGGCCACCGACCGGCCCCGGTAGAAGGTCTCGACAATCACCGCGCGGTGTGCCGGACTCAGCGTTGCCAGCGCGTCCGCGACCAGCCAACGCTCCATCGCACGCTCGATGTCGTCCGCCGCGGGGACCTCCGTGACATCGACATGCGACACTTCGTACGGTCGTGACCGCCGTGCCCGGTACTGGTCGCACGCGATGTTGTGGGCCACCGTGAGCAGCCAGGACCGGATCGAGCCGCGATCGGGGTCCGCCACCGCGTCCAGGCGTCGCCATGCCCGCAGGAACGTCTCCTGCACAATGTCCTCGGCCCGTCCTCGGTCCCCGTCCGTCAGCCGGTTCGCATAGGTGAACACAGCGCTACCGTGCTCCTCTTGGAGCGCGCGTAGGACCGTTTCCTCGTCTCGGCGAGCCGTCACCTTCGCATCACGGCTGAACATGTCCGATGGTTCAGACGGATGCTCTCATCCACGCGGCTGGCTGGACCCGGACTGCCGGCCGGGCCGGCGACGGCTGGGCCGTGCGGGCCGCTGGCCGACCTGCGGCAAAATCGCGCGCACCGGCGCGACCGGAGCATTCCGCCGGCCGTCGGCGCCGTCTTCGCCTTCGTTGTGGACGTCGCCAGTGCGCCTGGCAGCCGTTGTCATCACGACCCGCGCGGCGGACGAGCCGGGCCGGGCAGCGGTCGCAGTACCGGTTGCGGTACCGGCTGCGGCGCCACGGCCATCGTCACCGCCCGCAGTGCCCGCAGTGCCCGCAGGCTTTGTGGCCTCGAGCTGATGAGCGACAGCCATCGCATGGTTGATCGGGATGGAGTACCCGGCCCGCATCCCAGCCGGCAGATACTCGTTGAACATCGTGGCAGCGGTGTCCATACCGACCACCTGACCCGCCGCGCTGACCAGCGGACCACCGGAGAAGCCGGGTTTGATCGCGAGGTTGGTCCTGATGAGGCCGGTCAGCTGCTCGGCGTTGCCGCCACCGGGGTCGGTGGCGGTGATGCTCTGGTTGAGGGCGGTGACAGCGCCGGTGACGACGGTCGGTGCTCCACCCTCGGCATTGCCGACGGCTGCGACGGAAGCGCCTATCGAGATCTTCGCCGAGTCTCCGATCGGCACCGTGGTCAGCCCGGCAGCGCCGCGCAACTGGAGCACGGCGACATCATTGGTTGCGTCGGCGCCGACGACCGCGGCTGGATACGCGCGTCCGGTGCTGGCGACGGTGACGGTTATGCTTGCGGCGTCCTGGATGACGTGATTGTTGGTGAGCACCTCACCGGCGGAGTTCAGCACCATGCCGGTTCCCGCGGCGGACCCGCTCTGTGAGGCGAGCGTGGAGACAATGCGCACCACACCCGGCGTGACCCGGTCTGCGACACCGGATCGCTGCGAGGGAATGGGGCTGCCGGTCGCCGCGGTGACCAGGCCGGGAGCGGCGAAGGTACGGATGGCCGGACCCGGGACGATGGTGGCGTCGAGGAGACCACCCGCCATACCGGACGCAGGGGTCCCCGTACCGATCGCGACGGCGGAGCCGGTCATGCACGCCGTCACACACCCAAGGGCGGCTGCCCGCAGTCGCCACGCGGAGGTACCGGGACGCTCCTCACCCACCATGCGGACCTCCTCGTGAGTCAACCGCCAGGGCTGGCGCCGCCAGAGCCCCGCGGTTCGAGCCCCTGCCGCTTTGCCGCACCTGCCGACTGCCGACTGCCGACTGCCGGACCTCGACCACCGCGATCGAGGTCCGGCGACCTAACCCAATCGCGTGGCCGTCCCCGGGCGATCACTGAACGGTCAGATGGGGGGCACATCACGCCGAAACCACTGCCAGCCCACCCGCATCGCGCCGTTCGGTGATCGTTCGGCGATCGTTCGGTGATCGCGCTCCCTTTCTGCTACCGGCCCAGACGTTGGCGGAGCCCGGCCAGGAGTATCTCCATCCCGAACCGGTACTCCTCGTCATGATCACAGGTCGCAAGATCGGGAACGGCCGCGGCCAGCGCGGGGAAGCCGCCCGCCTGGAGCTCCTCGATCTGTCGGGCCCGCACCCCGGGCGACTGGGACCGCTCGACCAGTGAACTGCCGCCGCCGGCGAGTTCGCGCAGGAGCGCCCCGGTATGAAGAGCGACGATGGCGCGTATCGCGTGGACCGAGGTGGCCTTGTCGAAGCCGGCGTCAGCCAGCAGAGCCACCCCGGTATCGAACGCCCGGATGGCTACTTTCGAGCGCACCGGCCGGGTGGCCAGTAGAATGAAGGCGGCAGGATGAGCCAGCGCCACGCGGCGGAATTCATTGGCAATGGCGTGGACCCGGTCTTCCCACGGTCCGATCGTCGCCGGGGTTATATCGATTTCATCGAGTATGACCGTGGTCACCCCGTCGAGTACCGCGGCCTTGTTGGGAACGTGGTTGTACAGGGACATGGCCTCCACTCCGAGCACGCCGGCGAGACGGCGCATGCTGAGCGCGTCGACGCCGTCGCGATCGACGAGCCGGACAGCGGCATCGATGATCCGCTCACGACTGAGTGGCTGGCGGGTGCCGGCTCGGTTGCTCTTCGCCATGTTGGCTACTGTCCGTCCTCGGTTCACGGGACCTGTGGCTGCGCGAGACACGTGCCCGGCAGATCACCATCCGGTCATTCGGCGCGAACAAGGGGACCGGACGGGCCGGGTCGGAGCAGTTGAGAACTTACACGCGGCTGCTAATCCGGCGCCTGCGAACCCACCTCGCGATGACAGAGAGTCGCAATCTGGGTCGTCACGCCACGCAAGAGCGGGAGCGGCACAGATAGGGATGACGGTGCGGTGCTGCGGCTGCTACGGCGAATCCGCAGCCACGGGCGGGGAGGCGGGCCCGTCCGTGGCCACGGATCGCGGTCTTCGGGTCGCGGTCTTCGGGTCGGCAGCGGCGACGCCGAGGACCTCTCGCGGGTGGTGCGCTCACCGTCGACGGCGTTCGACGTTCCGAGCTTGAACTTCTCGTGCTAGCGGATGCGTTGGTAACGGGACGTCACCAACGCAACGACCAGTGCCCCTGGCAGCCCGTGCTTTCACTACCTGAAGTAGTTGCGGTGGAGTGATTCGTCGCCGTCTCAGCGGCCGGACACGGTGCCTGCCGGCAGAGCGCTCGTGGCCATGGCGGGTTTCTTTCTCTTCCTTGACTTACGGCGTAAGGGTGTCCTGGTACCGTCCCACGCCGACTGAACGTTGTCAACGCACGCAGCTTCTGGTGGGGCCGGCCGGTGGGCTATCCCGCGCATCTGCGGATCGGCAGGGGGATCCGGGTCACGGCGGCGGAGAATTCGTTGGGTAATCGGTTGAACCCAGGAGGGTATTACTGGTAATGCCGATGAATTGGCGGCGGGATCGACACGGAGCGCAACAGCGCCGGGGCCGCCGCGACATGACGCATGATCGGCAGGTTCTGTCGACGGGGGCGGTCGTCCGTAGTGTCCGGGCTTGCCGTCGGTCCCGTGGCTGCCCGGTCACCAGGCATCGAGCGCGTCCCGGTCGACAATGCGTCCCGGTCGACAATGCGTCCCGGTCGGATTACCGGCCGAACATCATCCGCCATTGTTCGATGGTACGAGGCCGGAAAACGGTGTTGTCGCGCCGAACCGTCGACATTGGCGCCGACGGCTGTGCTGAATAGAGATGCCCGGGAAAGACGACCGGGTCGTCCGGGAGCGCGGCCAGCGCTCGCAGACTTGTGTACATGGCGTCGGGGTCACCGCCCGGAAAGTCGGTACGTCCACAGCCTTCCAGAAAAAGCGTGTCGCCTGCGACCAGTCGCCCGCCGTTCACCAGGAAACACTGGCTTCCGGGCGTGTGCCCGGGGGTGTGCAGCAGCCGGATGGCCACCGCGCCGACATCGACCACGTCGTCGTGGTCATGACTGACCAGGTCGGTGGCGCCGACCCCGGTGGTACGCCGCACCCATTCGGCTTCGTCGCGGTGTACGTGCACGGGAACCTGAACGCGGCCGAGCAGATCGTGCAGCCCGGGGAGGGAGAAACCGAGCATCTCGCCACCGACATGATCGGGATGATGGTGTGTGACCAGCACGCCGGTGAGCCGCATGCCGTCACCGGCAAGGGCCGCGAGGATGTCGTCGATCGCATACGCCGGATCGACCACGACCGCGTCCCGGGTTTCCTGATCGCCGATCAGGTACGTGAAGTTGACCATCTGAGTCGCGATCGGGTCGCCGAGGGCGTAGTCGCGCCCGGACAGCAGCTGACGGAAGTACAGACGGTTGACCATGGGCCCCAGGTTACGGCGGGCGCACCGTCGACGCTGCCGGGCGCTGCGCCGCGCTCGGTGCGGAGGGTCAGAACATTCTCTCGATCAAAAACCCCACATCGTTGCTATCAGTCACGGCTTGGAGATGTCACCATCGGTCGATGTCAGCGTCGACTACGTTGACCGTGGGTAGCGTGCGATCAACCGGGTGTGTGGTGGGCGGCCTGGCGGTGTCGAGTCGGCACCGAGTATGACAACTGCAATCTTGCGGACGCGAGGCGTTCGTCCGGGCATCACGTGGACGTCGTTCTCCGCTGCTTTGTTCCCAGTATCCGTCTCATCGTCAGAAAGGTCACCCATGACCTCCCGTCGCAAGGTCGTCGGATTAACTGCTGTGATTCTCGCGTTCGGCTGTGTTGCCGCCGGCGTGACCGCCACCGCGGCCAGCGCCAATTCCAATGACACCGATCGACACGACTCCCAGCATTACCCGCGGAGTTACGAGATCGGGCTCTTCGGCGACATGCCGTACGGTCCCAAGGGCCGGGCGCAGTATCCCAACGTCATCGCCGACATGAACTCCCAGAACCTGGAGTTCTCCGTATTCGACGGCGACATCAAGAACGGCAGTGAGCCGTGCTATGCAGATGTTGACGGTTCCGCGCAGCAGGCTGGTCAGCCGGATGTCTACAAATACTCCCTGAATCTGTTCAGCCAGTTCCGGGATCCGGTCGTCTACGTTCCCGGCGACAACGAGTGGACGGACTGTGACCGGCCGTCCACCGTGGGGCCGACGTTCGATTCGGTCGACCGTCTGAACTACCTCCGCCAGGTTTTCTTTCCGGACAACCGGAGCCTGGG
This sequence comes from Protofrankia sp. Cas3, assembly GCF_963555955.1. NCBI lineage: Bacteria > Bacillati > Actinomycetota > Actinomycetes > Frankiales > Frankiaceae > Protofrankia > Protofrankia sp. Cas3. The sequence goes on along the minus strand of NZ_CAUVXP010000043.1, from coordinate 29,019 downwards.
GAGTCGTACCATCCGGCTGACGAGGCAGAGCCCGCAGTACCCGGAGAACGTGCGTTGGACGCGTGGCCCGGTGACCTACGTCGGCATCAACGTCCCCGGCAGCAACAACAACTACATTCCCGACGGTGATGTCAAGGACGGCCCGCAGGCCGAGGCCAACGCGGAGTATGCCGCGCGTAACGCTGCCAACCTACAGTGGATCACCGATTCCTTTGCGGCGGCAAAGGCGAGCGGCTCGACAGCCATCATGATCACTTTGCAGGCCGACATGTTTGGTGACAGTCCCACTACCCCGGGTGGAACGACTACCGACCCGACCGATCATTTCGCCGACACCAAGGCCCTGCTCGCCCGCGCGGCCGTCGACTTCGGTAAGCCGGTTGTTCTGGTCAACGGTGACAGCCACTACTTCACGGTGGACAAGCCGCTCAGTGATGACGCGGGGAACGTGATCGAGAACTTCACCCGGGTGATGACGTTCGGTAGCTCGCTCAACCACTGGGTCAGCGCTACGGTCGACCCGACGGACCCGGCGGTCTTCAGCTTCCACCAGCACATCATCACCGCGAACCTCCCCGTCTATACGTTCAACTGAGAGCTCTGTTGGAGCTCGCATGTGATCGGCGGGTCACCTCCAGGCGGTTCCCGGTCGGGCTGCCGGCCGAACCGGTATCAACCCACTAGCATGACATGTCGGCACCGCGCCTGAGATAGGTGACCTGCGTAGGTGGATCGTATCCGCCCCCCTTGACAGTTCTGACTTCATCGGCTTTGACTATCCATTTGTGCGTCAGTGGACTGGCCGGGACTGTCGAGGGGGAGCAGGATCATGAAAACGCTGAGTGTGCCAGTAGTGTTCATCCATGGTCTGTGGCTGCACTCGACGAGCTGGCGGAACTGGACCGAGTTGTTCACAGAAGCCGGCTATGAGACGGCGACTCCCGAATGGCCAGGGGCCGGCGCCACGGTCGAAGAGGCCCGTGGGAACCCGGAAGCGCAGGCCGGCAAGGGACTGAGCGAGATCATCAGTCATCACGGCGAATTTCTGCAGACTTTCGCCGCCAAGCCGATCGTCATCGGCCACTCCTTCGGCGGTCTCATCGCGCAGAGCCTGCTCGGCCAGAATCTGGCCGCGGCCGCGATCGCGATCGATCCAGCGCAGATCCGAGGTGTTCTGCCGCTGCCCGTCGCCCAGCTCAAGTCCGCGTTCCCGGTCCTGCGGAATCCGTTGAATCTTACCAAGAGTTTCGTCCCAAACAAGCAGGAGTTCAGGTATGGATTCGGCAACGAGCTGAGCCGCGAGGAGTCCGACGAGCTGTATGACATGTGGACGATCCCGTCCCCGGCCCGCCCGTTGTTCGAAGCCGCGACCGCGAACGTCGCGCCGAATTCCCCGGCGAAGGTCGACGTGAAGAACTCGACCCGCGGTCCACTGCTCATCATCTCCGGCCGCCAGGATCACACGGCTCCCGATGCGGTCGCCCGCGCCACCGTCAAGTGCTACCGGCATTCGAGCGCGGTGACCGACCTCAAGCAGTTCGACCGTGGTCATTCCCTGACCGTCGACCATGGCTGGCGCGAGATTGCCCAGACCTCCCTGGACTGGCTTCGGTCCCAGGGCTTGTAGGCACCGCCAGCTGGACTGCTCGACGGCTCTCGATGGGGCCTGCGCCGGGCGATACCCTGCCGACGTGGCAGCGAGTGCGGACGGGTTCGACGCGGTCGTCGTCGGCTCCGGTCCCAACGGGCTCACGGGCGCGGTCACGCTCGCCGAAGCCGGCTGGCGGGTACTCGTCATCGAAGCCGCGCCGACCGCCGGCGGCGGGCTGCGCACCGAGGAGCTGACCGTGGCGGGGTTCCGACACGATGTGTGCGCCACTGTGCTGCCGCTGGCGCTGGCCTCGCCTGCGCTGGGTGCGCTGCCGCTGGCGGCGGAGGGCCTGCGTTGGGCACATCCGCCGGTGCCACTCGCGCACCCGTTTGAGGACGCGCCGGCGGCGCTGCTGCATCGCGATGTCGCGCAGACGGACGCCGATCTCGGGGTCGGGTCGGGGTGGAGCCGGCTGCTCGCCCCGCTCGCCGCCGACGCGGATCGTCTCGCCACCGGCCTGCTCGCCCCGCTCGATCTGCCCCCGGCGGCCCCGGTCACGCTGGCCCGATTCGGGGCCCGCGGGCTGTGGCCGGCGACGATGCTCGCCCGGCTGGCGCTGCGGGGCGATCGTGGCCGCGCGCTGCTCGCCGGCCTCGCCGCCCATTCCATGCTCGACCTGGGCCAACCCATCACCGGCGGGTACGGGCTTTTCCTCGCGGTGCTGGCGCATCGTGTCGGCTGGCCACTGGCCGTGGGCGGGTCGCAGTCGCTTGCGGACGCCCTGATCGCACGGTTGCGCCGGCTCGGTGGGGAGCTGGTCACCGACAGCCCGGTGCGATCCCTCGCCGAGCTGCCGCCGGCGGCGGTGGTGCTGCTCGACCTGACCCCACGCCAGGTGCTCACGGTCGCCGGCGCTGCGCTGCCGGCCGGCTACCGGAGCGCGCTGGCCCGCTACCGGTACGGGCCGGGTGTGTTCAAGGTCGACTGGGCGTTGGACGGTCCGGTGCCGTGGCGGGACCCGTCCGTGGCCGGCGCCGCGACCGTGCACCTCGGGGGCACCCTGGCCGAGGTCACCGCGGCTGAACGGGCGGTGGCCCGCGGCGGGCATCCGTCCCGCCCGTTCGTACTGTTCGTGCAGGCTTGTGTCGCGGATCCCTCCCGTGCCCCGGCCGGGCGGCACACCGCGTGGGCCTACTGCCATGTTCCGCTCGGTTCCACGGTCGACATGACCGAGGCGATCGAAGCGCAGGTGGAGCGGTTCGCGCCCGGGTTCCGGGACCGGGTGCTGGCCCGGCACACGATGTCACCGAAGGCGCTCGAGGCGCACAACGCCAACGAGATCGGTGGCGATATCGGCGGTGGCACCGCCGATCTGCGTCAGCTCATCGCCCGCCCGGTGCTCTCAGCCCGGCCGTGGGCCACACCACTGCCCGGGGTGTACCTGTGCTCGGCTGCGACACTGCCTGGTGGCGGTGTGCACGGGATGGGGGGTGCGCACGCCGCCCGTCTTGCTCTCCGTCATGCAGAAGGTGCGCTCAGTAGGATCCCTGGTGGTCGCTGAGCCCGAGCTCGCCGCTGCTGCTGCTGAGGAATTTTCGGGCCGCTGCCTGGCCGTTCGCGAACAGTCGATCGCGGGTTTCCCGGTCGAGTGCGAAGTCGACGGGGGAGACACCGGTGGTGTCGACGTAGATTGTCCGCCGGTTCACGCCCTCGCTGTCGAGGTGGTACCGGTTCCAGTCGCCGCGCAGCGTTGCCAGGCAGCGGAACGCAAGCCCGAGCGCGTTGCGAACCGGCTTGTCCCGGGTCACCGTCGGCTCACCGGACAGCTTGACTCCCCAGGTCGGCCAGCGCGGTTGCCTGCCGTCGGTACGGTCGAAAGCCGTGATCGGGAAATCCGCCAGCAGGCCGCCGTCGGCCCAGGTCGCAGTCCCGTTGCCGGTGTCGACCTGGACCGGCTTGAAGTAGAACGGGATCGACATCGACGCGCGGACGGCGTCGACGATCCGGGCCGCGCCGGCATCCCGGCCGTATCGGTCGTAGTCCCAGGGCAGCCGGACCAGCACCTGCCGGGACAGGTCGCTGACATGCACGACAAGGGAATACGACTGGTAGTCGGCAAGGGAGCCGTCGGGATCGTCGATGGCGAGGTGGCTGAAGGTGGTCACGCCCACCTTCTCCAACTCCGGGCCGAGCCAGTCGACCAGGTAGTCGCCTGTATGCATACCGTCGCGGACAAGGAGGTCCAGCCCCACACCGAGGCGACCGCCGATGCGCTGTGCGATGGAACGATCGGCGAAACGGCTGTAGTCGAGGGTGTTCATCACCTCGACGAGTTCGTGAAGATCCCTTCCGGCCTTCTGGTAGGCCGCGACGAGCGACGCCACAACGGCGCCGGCGCTCGTGCCGGCGATCCGCGGAAAGGAGTAACCCGCGTCGACAAGGGTGAGCACCGCGCCGACCAGGCCGATGCCCTTGACCCCGCCAGCGTCGAGCACCAGATCAGCCTTGCGTTCCTGTTCCGAGCCAGTCACGGCTGTCCCTCCCGAATTGCCCTGTACCTGTGGAAAGGGTAGGGCAGGCAGGCTGCCCGGGGGAGGCACGGTGCCCGTCGGTGCCGGTCGGCGCCGGTGAGGTGCGCTGCTCAGGGGAGGCCCAGCCGTTGACGCCACCCACCGGCACCGTAGAAGTCCGCAGGGCAACCGTGTCGTCCCTATTGTGACAGTACCTCCGCTGTTCCCTTCCGTATTGTTCGACCCGCGTTCTGCGAGCATTGGCTGGTTGGCGATACTGGTCCGTGTGACGACCCGCAAGCCGACCGGCGAGATCACCGTCGGCGCAGACGTTGCGTCCAGGCAACCGTTCGCCCACCTGAGCGCGCCGAACGCGTCCTTTTATCGGGATGTGTTGATGACGTTCGCGCGGGCGAGAGACCGGTTCATCGTGCACATGCGTCCCGAGGACGTGAGCGCGGATCTGGGCCGGCCGGGGGATGGCGAGCCGGTGGTTGCGGCGTTGGAGAAGCTGGTCGACTGGGGAAACCTGCGGTCCGATCCGGATACCGGCCGGGTGACCAGTGTGGAGGACTTCCATCGGGCCAGGTATCTGTACCAGCTGACCACCGCCGGGCAGGCGGCCGAGGAGGCGATCGCCGTCTACGAGGAGGCGATCGGACGCAGGGGTGTCCTCCAGTCGGTGGCGCTGGAGGATATTGCCGCGCAGCTGCGCGCACTGGCCGAGTTGGTCACGGCAGACGAGGCTCGGCTTGACCCGGCGAAGGTGCATCTGTTGTTGCTGGCGTTGGCCGAGCGCTTCACCGGGCTCGCCGACAATGCACAGGCATTCATGGCGTCGCTGCGTCGGGTGATTGATTTTGCCGATGGTGACGTGGTCGCGTTCGTCGCCTATAAACAGCGTCTCATCGACTATATCAACAGGTTCATCGCAGATCTGGCCAACCGGGGCGCGGAGATCGCCACCCTGCTCGGCCAGATCGAGGCGGCCGGTGTGGACCGGCTGCTGACGATCGCCGCCCGGCGGGAGGCCGCCGACGCCGTCCCGGGTCTGCCGGCCGGCAGCGAGGCTGGCACCGACATCGTGGCTACTTCGGCCGGGGCGGATACCTCCGCCGCAGCGGACACAGCGGCCGCGTACGACACCGCGATCAGGATGGCCGTCGATGCCTGGCGCAACCGGTGGCGCGGCCTGCGGGACTGGTTCCTGTCCGCCGACTCGCGCCATCCGTCGCAGGCCCGGTTGCTGCGCGGTGCAGCCATCACCGCGATCACCCAGCTTATCGACACCGTGGCTGCGCTCAACGAGCGCCGGTCCGGGCGGTCGGACCGATCGGCGGACTTCCGGGCACTGGCCCGCTGGTTCGCGCAGGCACCGGACGACGCCGGCGCCCACCGGCTGTGGCGGGCCGCGTTCGGCCTGACCCCGGCCCGGCATCTGACGGTCACCCAGGAGACGGTGGCGGCGTGGCAGGAGCACGAGCCGGCGCCGAGCACGCCGTGGCGCCAAGCGCCGCCCGTGCGCATCAGCCCGCAGTTGCGCAAGACCGGTTCCTATGAGCGGCGCGGCCAGCCCAACCGGGTCGCTGACCGCGCTGAGCAGCGCCGGTTCCTCGCCGAGCAGGCCGCGCAGGAAGCCGAACAGGTCGCGGCGGCCCGCGAACGCCTCGCCACCGTGCGACCGGTCCTGCTCTCCGAGCTCGGCGTACTCGACCGCCAGGCGTTCCGGCTGTTCCTCGGCGTGCTGTCAGACGCACTCTCGGCGCGGTTGCCGGGCGACTCAGAGGTGAACACCACCACCAGTGACGGCACCATGGAGATACGGTTGTCCCTTGTTCCCGACGGCGGTGTCGTGCGGATCGAGACCGCCGACGGTGTGCTGCACGGTCCGCAACATTTCGTTGAGATCATTGATCTGACCGCGGTGCGGCGCCGGGTAGAGGTGGCGGTGTGAGAGTGGACGCCTTCGCCGATGAGGGCACAGCGCAGCGACGCAAGGCGCTGCGCATGTTGCTGGCCAAGCCGCTGCTCACCGCGGGCGCGGACGACGACGCGCTGCGGTTGATCCGCCAGCATGCGTCCGAGCTGCGCGAATGGCTCGCCGCCGAGACCGGCTGGCGACTGGTTGTGGACGCCGAGTCGGCGCGGCTGTTCAAGACGGCACCGGCTGCCCACCGCCCGGATCCGGCGGGACAATGGGCGCAGCCTCCCGCCGGCGGAGGGCGACCGGCTGGCCACCGCCCGGATCCGGCGGGACAATGGGCGCAGCCTCCCGCCGGCGGAGGGCGACCGGCCGGCCTGGACGGCACGCATCCGGCCAGGGACGGTCGCGGCAGGGCGCCATTCGGACGGCGCCGCTACGTGCTGCTCTGCCTCGCGCTGTCGGTGCTGGAGACGGCTGACGCGCAGATCACCCTTGGTCGGCTCGCGGAGGGGATCATCGTCGCGGCCAGTGAACCGGAGCTGGCGGACGCCGGCATCGCGTTCACCCTCAGCCGCCGGGACGAACGCTCCGACCTGGTCGCGGTGGTCCGGCTGCTGCTCACCCTCGGGGTGCTGGAACGGGTCGCCGGCGACGAGGACGCCTACCTGACCGCTACCGGCGACGTGCTCTACGACGTGCGTCGCCGGATTCTGGCGGCGATGCTCACCGGCGCCCGGGGCCCGTCCACGATCGACGCCACCGACTTCGAACGGCGGTTGGCCGAGCTGACCTATGAGCCGGTCGCCGACACCGACGATCTGCGTAATCGGGCGCTGCGCCACCGGCTGACCCGCCGGTTGCTGGATGATCCGGTCGTCTACTACGACGAACTCGCCGAGGACGAGCGCGTCTATCTGGTGAGCCAACGCCATGCGATCACGCGGCGGATCGAGGAGGCCACCGGCCTGATTGCCGAGATGCGCGCCGAGGGCATCGCGATGGTCGACCCCGATGACGAGCTGACAGACGTGCGCATGCCCGAACAGCGCACCGACGGCCACGTGACGCTGCTGGTCGCCGAATACCTGGCGGCCCGGGTGGAGCGCGCCGAGCCCGTACCGGTCGCCCGACTGCGCGCGCACGTCCGGAAGATGGCGGTCGAGCATGCCGCCTACTGGCGCCGCGGCGTCACCGAGCCCGGGGCCGACGGCGAACTGCTCGCCGTGGCGCTGGACAAGCTGCGTGCACTGCGGCTGGTCGCCGACGTGCCCGGCGAGCCACCCATGGTGATCGCCCGGCCGGCGATCGCGCGGTACGCGGTCGAGGCGCCGACGATCCGCACCGGCCCGAGCTCCCGCGCCGGTCGGACCGTCCGCACCACCGCGTCAACGGGCGGGCGGCGACACCCGTGACGGCCGTGCTGTCGACACCGACACCGACACCGACACCGCTGCCGATGCCGCGTCGGGAGCGCTGGCAACCGCTGCGTGCCGGTCTGGTGGACCTGTTCTACTACGACGTCGAGGAGTTCCACTTCCACGACGGCCGGTTGCTCCTGCGCGGCAACAACGGCACCGGCAAGTCGAAGGTGCTCGCGTTGACCCTGCCGTTCCTGCTCGACGGTGAGCTGGCCGCGCACCGGGTCGAACCCGACGGCGACCGCAACAAGCGGATGGAGTGGAACCTGCTGCTCGGCGGCAGGCATCCGCATCCCGAGCGGTTGGGTTACACCTGGCTGGAGTTCGGCCGGCTGCGCGCGGATGGCGTGGCCGAATACCGCACGATCGGTGCCGGCCTCAAGGCGGTGGCCGGGCGTGGCATCGCGCGGCACTGGTTTTTCGTCACCGGGCAGCGGATCGGCCCGGAACTGTCACTGATCGGCCCGACCCGGGTGGCGCTGACCCGGGACAAACTCAAAGACGCCGTCGACGGGTCCGGCATGGTGTACGACACGGCGTCGGACTACCGCCGGGCCGTGGATGAGGCGCTGTTCGGGCTCGGTGGGCACCGGTACCAGGCGCTGGTCAATCTGTTGATCCAGCTGCGGCAGCCGCAGTTGTCCAAGAAGCCCGATGAGAAGCTGCTCTCCCGCGCGCTCACCGAGGCGTTGCCGCCGCTGGACCCCGTGTTGGTGACCACCGTGGCCGAGGCTTTCCGCGGGCTGGACGAGGAACGCGAGGCGCTGCGCGGTCTCGCCGAGGCCAAGACCGCGGCGGACGCCTTTCTGACCCACTATCGCCGCTATGCCGCCGTCGCAGCCAAGCGCCGCGCCGCGCCGCCGCGACAGGCCAACAGCCGTTACGAGCAGCTCGGCCGGGAACTGGGTGAGGCCGACGCGGCGCACCGCGGCGCGACGCAGGCGCTTGCCGCCACGCACCAACGGCTGGAAGAGCTGGCCGACGCCAGGGCCGCGTTGACGGCGCGGCGCACCGCCTTGCAGGACAGCCCGGAGATGCGTGACGCCGAGGCGTTGCGGACCGCGGGCGAGGATGCCGACCGCCTCGGCCGGTTCGCGGCGGAGCGGAGGATCGAGAGCGCCGCCGCCGACGACATCGTCCGGCAGCGGGAAACCCAGCTCGTCGCCGCCCGGCGGACCGCCGAGGCGGATGCGGCGGCCTGCCAGGCCGTGCGGACCACCGCAGCCCGCGCCGCCGAGGCCGCCGGGGTCACCGACCGGCACGCCGCGGTCCTGGCCGACCTCGACAGGGATCAGCCGCCGTACCCGATCGCCACCCGGGCGGGTGCCGCGCTGATCGAACGGCAGGCCGGCGCCGTGGCCCGCCTGAACACACTGCTGGCGGCGGCGGCGACCGCCGAGGCGGCGCTGCGCGCGGCCCGCGACGAACTGGAACGGATCATCGGTGAGCAGCAGGCCGCCGCGGAGCGGATCGCCGCGGCCGAGGACCTCACCGTGGCGCACAGCGCCGAGCTTCTCGCCGCGTGCGCACGCTACCTGGCCGGCACGGCGTACCTGCGGGTGGCCGACGCCGACGGGCTGCTCGCCGTCATGGAAGCATGGGTGGAAACCCTCGACGGCCCCAACCCGGTGACAGCGGCCGTCGACGAGGCGGCCCGGGCCGCCACCGCCGAACTCGCTCGCCGCCAAGCCGACATCGATGCCGAGCGCGCGGGCGCCGACCGGGAGCGCGAACAGCTCGAGGCCGAGATCGCACGGCTGGAAGCCGGCGGCCACGACGCGCCGCCGATTCCCTACACCCGCGACAGCCAGACCCGCGACGGCCGGGCCGGCGCCGCGCTGTGGAAGGTTGTCGACTTCGCCGCCGACGTGCCCGACGAGCATCGGGCCGGCATCGAGGCGGCGTTGGAGGCGGCCGGGATCCTTGACGCGTGGCTCGCCCCGGACGGTCGCCTACACGACACCGTGACCGACGACGTCCTGCTCGCCCCGGGTCGGCCGGCGCCGGCCGGCGGGCTCACCGCCATGCTCGCCCCGGCGATCGACCGCGCCGATGCCGGCGCGGCCATGCTCACCGACACCGCGGTCAGCGCCCTGCTGGCGACGATCGGTCTGGGTGGCGGCGCCAGGACATCGGGTGATGGATCCGGAGCGTCGGGTGAGGACTCCGGGACTCTGGCTGACGGTGGCGGAACGTGGGTAGCCGTCGACGGCCGGTTCGGCAACGGGGTGTTGACCGGCTCCTGGCACAAGGACGCCGCCGGCTACATCGGGGAGGGTGCCCGCGAGGCGGCCAGGCGCGTCCGCCTGGAGCAGCTGCGGACGGAGCTGGCCCGGATCGAGCAACGGCTGCGCGAGCTCGCGGCGACCGCGGCCGAACTGAGTGGGCGTCAGCGTTCCCTGGCCGCCGAGCACCAGGCGCAGCCGGCCGACCGGGAGCTGCGCGAGGCTCACGTCAAACTCGCCGGCGAGCACGAGGTCAGGCGACGTGTCGACGCGCGGCACGCCGAGGCGGTCACGATCGTGGCCGGCCGGGAGGCCCAGGCGCACACGGCGCGGGCCGCCGCCGGCGAGTTCGCCGCCGATGTCGGCCTGCCCGCAGACGCCGTCGCGCTTGACGCCGTCCGGGCGGCGGTGGGCGACTACCGGGTGGCCCTGGCCGGGCTGTGGCCGGCGGCGCAGGCGTTGGACCGGGCGCGCCGCGCCGCCGCCGATGCCGAACGGGAGGTCGATCTTGCGGTGGAACGCCGCGAACGGGCCGGGGCGGCGGCGACCCTGGCGCGCGCCCAGGCCGACGTCGCGGCCGAACGTCACCGGGTCCTGGTCGAGACGGCGGGCGCCGGCGTCGAGGAGCTGTACCGCACGCTCGCCGCGGTCGCCGCCGAACTGGTCCGGTGCGACGAGGACGAGAAGGCGGCCCGCGTCGCGGAAGGTGCGGCACGAGATGCGCGCGGCAAGGCCGAGGGCCGGCGTGAAACCCTCCAGGGATCGATCGCCACCGCCGCCGCTGAACGTGACCATGCAGTTGAGGAGCTGCGAGCCTTCGCCGCCACCGGCCTGCTGGCCATCGCCGTGCCCGAACTGGAGACCCCGGACCCGAGCGAGCCGTGGGCGCCGACACCGGCCGTCATGCTCGCGCGTGCCGTCAACGCCGCACTGGACGGGGTCGACGACGCCGACCGTCGCTGGGAGCTGGTGCAACAGCGGGTCTCGACCGAACACAAGGTGCTCACCGACGCGTTGTCCCGCCACGGCCATTCGGTTGGGATGACCGTACGCGACGGCATCATCGTGGTGGACGTGCTGTTCCAGGGCCGCAAGCAGGACATTCCGACCCTGGTGGCCGCGCTGGAGACCGAGACCGAGCAGCGGGCGACGCTGCTGTCCGCGAAGGAACGCGAGATCCTGGAGAACCACCTCGTCAACGAGGTGGCGGGCACCCTCCAGGAACTGATCACCGGCGCGGAGGAGCAGGTCAAGGCCATCAACGGGGATCTGGCGGAGCGGCCCACATCGACCGGGATGCGGCTGCGGCTGCAGTGGCGGGCCGCCCGCGGGGCACCCGTCGGGCTGGACCGGGTGCGTGACCGGCTGCTGCGCCAGACCGCCGACGCCTGGAGCGCGGCGGACCGGGCAGCGGTGGGAGCCTTCCTCCAGGAGGAGATCAACCGGGAGCATGCCGCGGACACATCCGGCGGCTGGGCCGAACAGTTGACCCGCGCGCTGGACTACCGGACGTGGCACGAGTTCGCCATCCAGCGCTATCAGGACGGCCAGTGGCGGGCGGCCACCGGGCCGGCCTCCGGTGGCGAGCGGGTGCTGGCCGCGTCGGTGCCCCTGTTCGCCGCCGCGTCGTCGTTCTACACCTCTTCGGGTAACCCGAATGCCCCGCGCCTGGTCGCACTGGACGAGGCGTTCGCCGGGGTGGACGATGACTCGCGCGCCAAGTGCCTCGGGCTGCTCGCCGCGTTCGACCTGGATGTGGTGATGACCAGCGAACGGGAGTGGGGCTGCTACCCGCAGGTCCCGGGTCTGGCGATCGCGCAGCTCGCCCGTAGGGACGGCATCGACGCCGTGCTCGTCACGCCGTGGCGCTGGGACGGGAGTGAGCGGGTGCGGGTCGAACGCCCGGTGCCCTACCTTCCCGAACCGACGCCGACGCCGACGCCGGCCACCGGCCCAGCCGACAGCACTGGCCTACTGTTCGAGTGAGTAGTCGAGTGAGTGGTCGGTTGGGTGAGATGGGTGGAGATCGACCCGAGGACGTCGGGCGCCTGCAACGGCTGCTCGGTGGCGAGCACACCGCGTGGTTGCTGGACCGGGCGCGGCACAGGATGGAGCACGGCAGGCCGCTGACCGGTTCGGTCACCCTCACCAACGCCAGCGGAGACCAGCGGCGGGCGGTCGAACGGCTGCTGGGCCGGCGGGCCGGGACGGGCGTGTCACTGACGGTGTCGCTGGACGAGGTCGACACGGTGCTGCGCACCAGCGGCGCCGCGCCGGACGGCCTGGGCGGCGCCGTGCGGCTCCTGCTCGGTGAGGTCGGCGACCGGGTGGCGCTGGCCGCGGCGGACGCGGCGGCGTGGGCGGACGCGCATGCGCCACTGGACGCACTCGTGGTGCGGCGCCCCGAGCTCGCCACCTGGCGGTCGTGGCTGGACGCCACCGGTATGCTGCGCCGGCTGGCCACGAGCCCCGACGCGGCGGCGGCGCTCGTCGCCGATCTGCTGCGGGTGCTCGAGGCGTTGCCCTCGGCCGGCGTGGCACTGGGCCGGCTGGCCGCGGCGAGCACGGGGGACGCGCACGCGCTGGACGACGCCCGGCCGCTGGCGACGCTGTCACTCGCCGCGGCCCGGGTGCTGCGGGGCGCACCGCCGGTCGGTGACGGCTCGGCCGCCGAGCGCCGTGCCACCTGGGCCGCGGTCGGTGTCCACCGCGACGAGCTGTCGTCGGTGGTGCTCTGCCTCGGCCTACCGGGCGGCGTGACCACCACGACCGGTCGCATCCTCGCGGTGGCCCGCGACGCGGGGGAGCCGTGTGTGCTGACCCTGCGTCAGCTCGGCCGGGACCAGGTGGACCTCGGCGTCGGCGACGGGCTGGTGTGGATGTGCGAGAACCCGATCGTGCTCGCCAGCGCCGCCGACGAGCTGGCGGACCGGTGCCCACCGTTGGTGTGCGTGAACGGGCAGCCGTCGGTCGCGGTGGTCCGCCTGCTCGACCTGCTCGCGGCCGGGGGCGCTCGGTTCGCCTACCACGGTGACTTCGACTGGGGCGGTATCCGGATCGGCAACGGGCTGCGCGAGCGCATCCCGTGGCGGCCGTGGCGCTTTGACGCGCGGGCCTACCAGGCTGCGCTGGCCAGCGTCACCGGTGGCGAGCTGGCCGGTCGCCCGGTCGAGGCGAGTTGGGACGCCGACCTGAGCCCGACCATGGAAGGCCACGGCATCCGGGTGGATGAGGAACTCGTGCTGGCCGACCTGATCGGCGACCTGACCGCCTGACCGCCTGACCGCCGGGGACGCCCGCACGCATCTCGACCCCACTCCTTGATCCACTTCTTGATCCATTCCCCTCTTGTCGCACGCCCTGTGGGAACGATGTGAATCTGGTGTTGTGGCAGGAGCATCAGATACACATCGTTAAGAGCGCCCGGCAACAGGCGTCACGTGAGACGCCGGGTGGTGGGCCGACCCTCCCAGCGGTAGGCGATCCGGGCCTTCTGGATCAGACAACGGACAGTGACGAACGCGGCGGCCAGGTACAGGTACAGGTAGAAGTCGACGATCGTGCCGTTCTTCTCTGTGCAGCGACGCAACGTGCCGTAGCCGTTCATCCACGCATGGGCACGTTCGCACACCCAGCGTGTGCCGACCGGGAGCGGAGGTCGAGAACTCCATGCTTGACCAGGGCCGTGCCTGCATCCACTCGGCCCCTCATCGACGTCCCGGTACCGCGCCTATTGCCGGGTGCTCTGGGGCTTTTACCGGGAAAAACTTGCTTCGGCGCCAAACTTAGGGCAGCCTCACCTAATCGATTTTTCGTTGGAGGAGGACCTCGTGAGCCTGGCCCGCACGCTGCTGCTCGGCGCGATCGCCGGAGTGACGATTTTGCTCGGCCTGCCGGTGGGGCGGCTGCGACGGCCCGCGCCCACCCTGCGCGCGCTGCTGAACGCCGGCGCCATCGGCGTGTTGCTGTTCCTGGTCTGGGACGTGCTGTCCGCGGCGTGGGAACCCATCGACGAGGCGCTGACCGAGGTACACGCCGAGCATCACGGCCTTGGCCGGGCCATCGGTTACGGACTGCTGTTCACCGCCGGGATCACGGTCGGTCTGCTGTCGCTCGTGGCCTATGAGCGGTGGATGGGCCGCGCCGTCGGTCAGGGGAGCGCCGCAGCTCACGGCCGCGTTGCAGGCCAGGGAGGCGTTGCAGGCCAGGGAAGCGGTATCGGCCCGGGCACGATGGCCGCGGGGGAGCTGCCCGCCCACCGGCGGATCGACCTGGCAGCCTGGTCGCCCGCGCGACGGTTGGCACTGTTGATCGCGGTCGGGATCGGTCTGCACAACTTCGCCGAGGGTCTGGCCATCGGCCAGTCCGCCGCCGCCGGGGAGGTCGCGCTGGCGACGCTGCTGGTCATCGGCTTCGGCCTGCACAACGCCACCGAAGGTTTCGGGATCGTCGCGCCGCTGGCCGGTGACACCGACAGCGACGGCACCCCCATCCGGCCCGGGTGGGGGTTTCTGTTGGCCATGGGCTTCATCGGTGGTGCCCCGACCTTCATCGGCACCGCTGTCGGGCACAGCTTCACCAGCAAGCCGGTCAGCGTGGCCTTTCTGACCCTGGCGGCCGGGTCGATTCTCTACGTCGTCATCCAACTGATCACCGTGGCGGCGAAGAACCGCCGTCCCGACCTGCTCGCCTACGGCCTCCTGTTCGGCCTCATGGCGGGCTTCGCCACCGACGGCATCCTGGTGGCCGCCGGCTCCTGATCAGCTGGCAGGATCACAGGGGTGCTGTTGACGTTGACGACCACCCACCAGCCGGCAACCGATCTCGGCTTTCTCCTGGTGAAGCATCCAGATCGCGTGCACCGGTTCGATCTGCCGTACGGGACGGCGACGGTCGTGTTCCCGGTGGCGTCGCCGCAGCGGTGTACGGCGGCGTTGGTCCTGGAGGTCGATTCCCAACGGCTGGAACGCGGCCGCGGAGCCGGGCAGCTGAACCGGTATGTCAATGATCGTCCGTACGCGGCGAGCAGTCTGTTGTCAGCGGCGCTGAACCGGGTGTTCCGCACTGCCGCGCGGGGTGAGTCCAAGGATCGCCCGGAGCTGGCCGCGACGGCGATCCCGCTGGAGGTCGGTGTGCCGGCGCTGCGCTGCGAGGGTGGCGTGGCGCTGGCTGCGGCGCTGTTCACGCCGTTGGGTTGGGATGTGATCGGCACGCCGGTGCCGTTGGATCCGGCGTTCCCGCAGTGGGGTGAGAGCCGGTACGTCGATCTGACGCTGTCCGGGACGCTGCGCCTGGCGGATGCGTTGAACCATCTCTATGTGCTGCTGCCGGTGCTTGATGACGCCAAGCATTACTGGGTGGCCCCTGATGAGATCGACACGCTCCTGGCCAAGGGCGACGGCTGGCTGGCGGGACATCCCGAGCGTGGGCTGATCACCAGTCGGTTTCTGGCGCACAGCCGCGTCCTGGCCGGTCAGGCCGAGTCCCGCCTGTCCGAGCTGCTGTCCGACTCCGTTGCGGACTCCGTTGCGGACTCCGTTGCGGACTCTGTGGCGGAGCGCGCCGCGGAGGGCGAGGCTGACACCACCGACGAGGATGCGGAGCTGCCGGCGGAGGTCCAGCGCGTGCCGCTGAACGCCCAGCGCCGCGAAGCGGTGCTGACGGTGCTCGCGCAGACGGGCGCGGCACGGGTGCTGGATCTGGGCTGCGGCGCAGGCGCCCTGCTCGGCGACCTGGTGAAAGACCCGCGTTACACCGAGATCGTCGGTGCGGACGTGTCGATTCGGGCGTTGGCGCTGGCGGAGCGCCGGCTGCGGCTGGACGGGTTGCCCGATCGGGCGCGGCAGCGGATCAGACTGATCCAGTCCGCACTGACCTATGTGGACGAGCGGCTGCGGGGCTTTGACGCGGCGGTGCTGATGGAGGTCATCGAGCATGTGGACGAGCCGCGCCTGCCCGCGTTGTGCCAGGTGGTGTTCGGGCACGCCAACCCGGCCACTGTGATCGTGACGACGCCGAACGCGGAGTACAACGTCCGCTATGAGACGCTGGCTGCGGACACCCACCGGCACAGCGATCATCGCTTCGAGTGGACCCGGGCCCAGTTCGCCGCGTGGGCGTCCTCGGTCGCCGCTCGATTCGGCTACACGGTATCCCTGCGCGGCGTGGGCGACGACGACCCGGAGCTGGGAACGCCGACCCAGCTGGCCCTGTTCACCAAGGACGTGGCGAAGTGACTGTTATCGACATTCCCGAGCTGGCGCTGGTCGTGCTGGTCGGCATCTCCGGGTCGGGTAAGTCGACGTTCGCCCGACGCCATTTCGCCGCCTCGCAGATACTGTCCAGTGACACGTTCAGGGCGATGGTCGCCGACGACGAAAACGACCAGTCCGCATCCGGCGACGCGTTCGACGTGCTGCACTATGTTGCCGCCAAGCGGCTGCGTGCCGGACGTCTCAGCGTCGTGGACGCCACCAATGTGCAGGCGCATGCCCGGGCCGGGTTAATCACGGTCGCCCGGGAACACGATGTGCTGCCGGTGGCGATTGTCCTCGACATCCCGGAATCGGTGTGCTGGGAACGCACCCGGGCCCGTCCGGACCGGGATTTCGGCCGGGATGTGCTCAAGCGCCAGCATCGGGACCTGAGAAGATCCTTGGGTCAGTTGCGGCGGGAGGGCTTCCGGAAAATCCACATTCTCGACGACACCGAGGACGTGGAAATCCGCTACGAGAAGCTGTTCAACGACCGCAGCGAGCTGACCGGCCCGTTCGACGTCATCGGTGACGTGCACGGCTGCCGGGATGAGCTCGAAGCGCTCCTGATCAGGCTGGGCTGGGTTTTCACCTCGGATGGCCCGAGCCCGGTGCATCCGGACGGGCGCATGGCGCTGTTCGTGGGCGACCTGGTCGACCGGGGCCCGGACTCACCCGGGGTGCTGCGGCTGGTCATGGACATGATCAGCAGAGGTGTGGCGCTGTGCGTCGCCGGTAATCACGAGGCGAAGCTGCTCAGGTACCTGGCGGGCCGCAAGGTGACTGTCAGCCACGGCCTGGCCGAGACCATCGCTCAGCTGGAGCAGGACCCGATTGACGGGCTTGCGCGTTTTCTCGACGGGTTGATCTCCCATTATGTGCTCGACGGCGGTAATCTCGTCGTCGCGCACGCCGGGTTGAAGGCGGAATACCACGGTCGCGCCTCCGGCCGGGTGCGTTCGTTTGCGATGTACGGCGACACCACCGGCGAGACCGACGAGTACGGGTTGCCGGTGCGCTATCCCTGGGCGAACGACTACCGCGGCAAGGCAATGGTCGTCTACGGGCACACCCCGACGGTGACCCTGGAATGGGTGAACAACACCATCTGCCTGGATACCGGGGCCGTGTTCGGCGGCCGGTTGACCGCCCTGCGCTACCCCGAGCGTGAGCTCGTCTCGATTCCGGCGCTACGCCAGTACTACCAGCCGGCACGCCCGCTGACGCCATCCGGGCCGATGACGCCCGGTGCTGTGAATGCCACGGGCGCTGTGAATGCCGTGCACGCCGGGAACGCCGTGAATCTGGCTGACGTGACCGGCCGCCGACATGTGACCACCGACCACGGCACCATCACGATTCCGGCCGAACACGCTGCCGCCGCGCTGGAGGTGATGAGCCGATTCGCGGTGGACCCGCGTTGGCTGCTGTGGTTGCCGCCGACGATGGCGCCGTCATCGACATCCACCGTGGACGGTTGGCTTGAGCATCCGGTTGAGGCGATCGACGATCTGCGGCGGACCGGAACAGCGAAGGTCGTGTGCGAGGAGAAGCACATGGGTTCCCGCGCCGTGGTCCTGGTGTGCCGCGACCAGGCCGCCGCGGCGAAGCGGTTCGTCGACGACGGGGCCACCGGGGTGGTGTACACCCGCACCGGTCGGTCCTTTTTCGACCCGGGACGTACCGAGGAGCTGTTGGGCACGGTTCGTACGGCGATCACCGAGGCCGGGCTGTGGGACGAGTTCGACAGCGACTGGCTGCTGCTGGACTGCGAGTTGCTGCCGTGGTCGGCCAAGGCCGAAAGCCTCATCCGGGCGTACGCGGGCGTGGGTGCCGCGGGCAGGGCAGCCCTGCCGGCGGCCGTGTCCGTCCTGGAGCAGGCAGCCGCCCGTGGCCTGGACGTGACCGCATTGCGCCAGCGGGTGAGTTCGGACCTGACGGCGCTGCACGCGTACACCGCCGCCTACCGGCCCTATGTTTCCCAGGCGCCCGTAACGCTGGCACCGTTCGCGGTGCTCGCGGCGCAAGGAGCCGCCTTCACCGATCGCGATCACGAATGGCAGCTGTCGATCGCCGACCGGCTGGTCGCCGTTGATCCCACCACCTTCACCCCGACTCGCCGCCTCGTTCTCGACCTGGCCTGCGAGGACGCGACGGCGCGGGCAACGCAATGGTGGCTGGAGCTCACCGCGGCCGGCGCGGAGGGCATGGTCGTCAAGCCCCACGACGGTCTCGCCGCCCGTCACGGCAAGGGCCTGGTCCAGCCGGGAATCAAATGCCGGGGACGGGAGTACCTCCGCATCATCTACGGACCGTCCTACACCGAGCCGGCTCAGCTTGCCTCGCTGCGCGAGCGCAGGCTGGGCCGCAAACGCAGCCTCGCCCTGCGCGAGCACACCCTCGGGCTCGCGGCGCTGGCGACGGTGGCGGGCAACGGCCCGTTCCACCGGGTGCACGAGCTGGTGTTCGCGATCCTGGCCTGCGAATCCGAACCGGTGGATCCACGGCTGTGACACCGCGTAACCACCGTGGTCGGTTGTCAGCGCGACCCCCACGTCGCCCCTGGCCATGGCGATCCAGCCTGGCGTAGGTCGAAAAGGCTGCTGTAGCGACCGTTCCTACCTATGGGGTCGGATGACCTATGAGTACCTATGAGTGCCGATGCGAGGTACAGGTCCAGGCCCCACCCCAGGGATCAGCCGGCAGGCCTGGAACCGTCAGGCCAGAACTTTTTCCAGATCGTCCTGGATCTCCTGGGGGGTGATGGTGGGCTCGTAGCGGCGGATCACTGTTCCGTCGCGGTCGGCGAGGAACTTTGTGAAGTTCCACTTGATTTCGTCGGTGCCGATTGTCTCCGGTCGGGTGGCCTTGATGTGGTCGTAGATGCGCCCGGCCGAGGGGCCGAAGTCACCGGGTGCCTGGGCTCGCAGGTAGACGAAGAGGGGGTCGGCGCCCGGGCCGTTGACCTCGATTTTCTGGAAGATCGGAAAGGTGACGTTGAACTGGGTCGAGCAGAATTCCTGGATCTCGGCGTCGGTGCCAGGTTCCTGACCGCCGAACTGGTTGCAGGGAAAACCGATGATCTCCAGGCCGCGGTCGCGGGTGTCGCGGTACAGCGCTTCCAGCCCCTCGTACTGGGGGGTCAGGCCGCACTTACTGGCGACGTTGACGATCAGAACTGCGCGACCGGCGTAGTCGCTGAGTGAACGTGGTGCACCATCGCCGGTCGTGACGGTGAAATCGTGAATGGTCATCGGTGTTTCCTCCATGGTCCGCTCCCTCGACATTTATGCGACCGTGACAGTGACGTTAATCCGTGCCAGCGAATTATGCAACTGCAGGAGTGACCTATATGCTGGGGTGATGGCGGCAGTCGGGTCTCGACCGCGGGGCCGCCCCCGCGACGGCTCGGTGGACGCGCGAGTGTTGGCTGCGGCCGTCCAGGAGCTGGCCGACCGGGGGATTGCCGAGTTCTCCGTCACGGCGGTGGCAGCGCGGGCCAAGGCAGCCAAGCGAAGCATCTACGCTCGCTGGCCGGCGCGGGAGGACCTCATCCTGGCCGGGATGTCCACGCTGGCGGCAGGTCTGACCCCGCCGCGCACCGGAACGATCGTCGAGGATCTGGAGACCCTCCTGGCTGGGCTCGCCGCGGTCTTCGTCGAACCCCGACGCAGCATCCTGCAACGCTGTGTCATGGAGATCGAACAGTTCCCCGAGCTCTACCAGGCGTTCAAACGGGACTCGATCGACCGGTGCCTGGCTGCGATCGAGGATGCTCTGCGCGACGCCGCCACGCGCGGAGAGATCCGCTGCGACGTCAACGCCTCGACGGTCGCCGACGCTCTCATCGGTATCGCGGTACTACGCGCGTCGTTCTCCCTCGACCCGGTGCTACCGGTGTCCATGCGCGAAGAGATCGTGCGCCTTCTCCTCGACGGTCTGCGTCCACGCCACAACGGTTGAGGATGGTCACCACCGTTCGGCGCCCAGGCGACCACCTGTGGGTTGTCGTCGTCTTGCGGGAGGCCGCCTGGATCACCGCATGCATCGACCAGGATCCATCAGGCAGGCCCTAGTGGTCGGCCTTACGGAAGTGGGCGTTCACCACGATCCGGTTGCTCATCGAGGCCATCTTCATCGGACTCCATCCCATCCCGAAGTGGGACCGGTCGACCTCCAGTTCCGTCTCGATGGTCACGGCGTCGGCGGTCGCATCGGTAACCGTTGCGGTGAACGGCAGGGGGTGACGCTGCCCGCGGACCGTGAGCACACCCAGGACCTCGACCCGGTTCCCGTCGAGCGGCGAGATGCGGTCCACCGAGTAGGTGATCGTGGAGTACTGCGCGACGTCGAAGAAGTCCTTCGAGCGGAGATGGATGTCACGTTTTTTGTTTTTTGTGTCGAGGGATGCCGCTTGGATGGTGATCTCTCCGGTGACTGCGCCGCTGGGGCTGACCGAGCCCGTGGCGCTCACGGCGGTGAACTGACCGTGTATCTTCGCCATCCCCCACATGCTGGCGGAGTGGAACTCCACCCGGCTTACGGCCGGGTCCAGCGTCCAGGTGCCGGCTGCCGAACCGCCGGCCACGAAGGCAGCGACCGGCTGGCCGCTGGCCGGTGCGGGGGTGGGTCGTTTTGCTGTAGCCACTGTTCGTCCTCCTGAAATTGTGATCTTCATGCGGGCAGGTACCGCAACCGCACAGGGTTGGCTCTGTTTACTTTGGAAACACGAACACTTCGGATGTACGAAGAGATTACGGCGGGATACATGAAGCGTCAAGCACGGTCGCGGTGACAGCACGAGTGCACGGTGCCGGAGGGGATGCTCCTGCTCCCGCTCCCGAGGGTCATGCATGGCCTGCGTCGGCGTTCTGACAGCACGTCGACGAGCGCCGAGTGCATGCTCGGTCCCCGGCACGCCTCGACGCTCTCGCTCCTGCAGGAGGATCCGCTGACCGTCGGGTGCCTCGCCGGGCGGCTCGGTCGCACGCTGGCCACCGCGAGCGGGATCGCCGCCGAACTGGAGCGGGCCAGCTTCGTCAAGGCGATGGACCTGCTCGAGGCAGAGCTGGCGACTACCTCGAAGGAGTGAGAGCGCCCGGCCAGTGTGCGGTGTACCCTGGCTGGCCGCGCACCCGGTGGCGGTCGAGTTTCGGCTTCCCTCGGCGGGTTCGCCCGGCACGGCGGTCGTGCATTCTCGGGTAAGGATCCGTCTAAGGTGGACCGGTCCCGCGGCGTATGCGGCACGCTACGTGGCGAAGAACGTCGTGGCCGCCGGGCTCGCGGCACGTGCGGAGGTACAGGTTGCGGACGCGATCGGGGTGGTGCGCCCGGTTCCCGTGCTCGTCGAGACCTTCGGTACCGAGCGGGTGGCCCGCAGGCTCATCGAAAAGCTGGTGGCCGAGCACTTCGGCCGCACCGACGTCGACCTACCGTGGGAGCGCACCGACCGGGCGGCCGCGCTGCGCGACGCCGCCGGCCTGACCACCACCGACAGCACGTCCACCACCGACAGCACGTCCACCACCGACAGCACGTCCACCACCGACAGCACGTCCACCACCGACAGCACGTCCACCATGGCCTGAGAGGGAACCTGCATGACCACCATGACGACACCGGAAATCTATCGCAGCCGCAACGGCATTTCCTTTGCCGTCGCAGACCTCGGACTCGCCGAGTTCGGGCGCAAGGAGATCCGGCTCGCCGAGCACGAGATGCCCGGCCTGATGGCGCTGCGCCGTGAATATGCCGAGGCTCGCCCACTGCACGGCGCCCGCATCGCCGGTTCGCTGCACATGACCGTGCAGACCGCCGTGCTGATCGAGACCCTGGTCGCCCTCGGCGCGCAGGTGCGCTGGGTCTCCTGCAACATCTTCTCCACCCAGGACCATGCCGCCGCCGCGGCCGTCGTCGGACCGGACGGGACGCCCCAGGAGCCGACGGGTGTGCCGGTCTTCGCATGGAAGGGCGAAACCCTCGAAGAGTACTGGTGGTGCACCGAGCAACTGTTCACCTTCACCGCCGACGACGGCGAACCGGTCGGCCCCAACATGATTCTCGACGACGGCGGGGACGCGACCCTGCTGGTCCACAAGGGAGTCGAGTTCGAGAAGGCGGGTGCGGTCCCCACGGTCGGCGACGATGATCTGACAGTGTCCGACGAGTACCGCATAATCCTCGAGACACTGCGCCGCTCGCTGGCCACCGCGCCTGGGATGTGGACAGACATCGCAGCCGGCATCCGTGGCGTCACCGAGGAGACCACGACCGGGGTCCACCGGCTCTACCAGCTCGCCGCGCGGGGGGAGTTGCTGTTCCCGGCAATCAATGTCAACGACTCGGTGACGAAGAGCAAGTTCGACAACAAGTACGGCATCAGGCACTCGCTGATCGACGGCCTCAACCGGGCTACCGACGTACTGATCGGCGGCAAGGTCGCGGTCGTCTGCGGCTACGGCGACGTCGGTAAGGGCTCGGCCGAGGCGCTCGCCGGCCAGGGTGCGCGCGTCATCATCACGGAGATCGACCCGATCTGCGCACTGCAGGCACTGCTGGAGGGCTATCAGGTCGCCCGGCTCGACGACGTCGTCGACAAGGCGGATATCGTCATCACCACCACGGGCAACAAGAGCATCGTCACCGCCGAACACATGGCGCGGATGAAGCACCAGGCGATCCTGGGCAACGTCGGTCACTTCGACAACGAGATCGACATGGACGGCCTCGCCCGCATCGCCGGCATTCGCAAGGTCACCATCAAGCCCCAGGTCGACGAGTGGGTCTTCCCGGATGGGCACACGATCATCGTGCTCTCCGAGGGCAGGCTCATGAACCTGGGCAACGCCACCGGTCACCCTTCGTTCGTGATGAGTAACAGCTTTTCCAACCAGGTGATCGCGCAGATCGAGCTGTTCACCAAGCACACCGAGTACGCAGGCGAGGTCTACCGGCTGGCGAAGCTTCTCGACGAGAAGGTCGCGATGATCCACGTGCAGGCGCTCAACGGAGACCTCACGAAGCTCACCAAGGACCAGGCGGACTATATCGGTGTCGACATCGAGGGGCCGTTCAAGCCGGAGCACTACCGCTACTAGGGCGTGTCTGATGCTCCGCGGCCAGACCACCTTCGTCTGCTGAGAAGTACAAGGGGAGTGCATGTCCGCAGGAACCATCGCTGTCACCGGCTCGATCGCCACCGACCATCTGATGCGCTTTCCCGGGAGGTTCGCCGACCAGTTTCTCGACACTCACCTCGACCGGCTGTCGCTGAGCTTCCTCGTCGACGACCTCGTTATCCGTCGCGGCGGCGTAGCCGCCAACATCGCGTTCGGCATGGGCGTCCTAGGCCAAAACCCGGTACTGGTGGGCGCGGTCGGCAAGGATTTCGATGATTATCGTGCCTGGCTGGAACGCCACCGGGTCGACTGCGCAGGACTGCTTGTCTGCAGCACCGCATACACCGCGCGTTTCACCTGCACCACCGACGACGACCAGTGCCAGCTCGCGTCGTTTTACCCAGGAGCGATGAGCGAGGCACGGAACATCTCGCTCGCACCGATTGCCGCCGACCGCGGGATCGGTCTTGTCCTGGTGGGCGCCAATGATCCGCAGGCCATGCTCAACCACACCGCCGAGGCCAGACAGCTGGGTATCGCGTTTGTCGCTGATCCGTCTCAGCAGCTTCCTCGGCTCGACCGCGACCAGTGTCGGTCCCTCGTCGACGGTGCGAAATATCTGTTCACCAACGAGTACGAATGGGAGCTGCTCATCCGCAGGACCGGGTGGAGCGAGGCGGACATCGCCGAGCGGGTGGAACTGCGGGTCACTACTTTGTCCGCCAAGGGCGCGTTGCTCGTCGGCAATGGAAAGAGCATTCACGTCGACGTCGTGCCCGCCACGGAGATTGTCGACCCCACCGGTGTCGGCGATGCGTTCCGGGCCGGCTTCCTGGCCGGGGTCGAGGGTGGACTGGCCTGGGAGCGGGCCGCCCAGCTGGGCTCTCTCATCGCGACCCTGGTCTTGGAGACCTCGGGTCCACAGGAGTGGCGGCTCGACCCCGGTACCGCCTCGGCGCGGCTGAGCAGCGCCTATGGAGGCGCCGCCGCGGCCGAGATCGAAGCAGTTCTGTCGCACGCTCTCGATCTGTCATAGCGGCCGGTGCGGGCCTGGTGAACCAGCGAGAACAGCGTGGCGAAGCAGACATGTGAGAGCTGTCGCCCGCGCGAAGGCCCGGATAGAACACCACTATCCGGGCCTTCGGCTATCCGGGCCTTCTCCGCCTTCTCCGCCTTCTCCGCCTTGCCGGCTCACCGCCTGGATCGTCGACCGTATCGCCCAGCCCGACCCTTGATCGGTCAGCGCGCGGCCTGGTCGCGGATGCGGTCGACCAGCTCGTGGAGACGGACGCCATCCTGGAACGTCGGGGCCGTAGCCGTACCATTGCTGACTACGCGGCTCTCAGCTGACCGGTTCGGAGTACGAATGGTCACATCACTGGAAGCTCGCCGCGAAGGCCGGTCTGAGTGAGGTGAAGGTCACCGGCCTCGCTCGCCGGCGCGAGAGCGATCACTTTGATGAACGTGAGCGGGCGGCGCTGTTGTGCGTTGAACGTCTCCATGACCTCGCCCTCGATGATGGCGCGTTCGAACAGCTGCGTGCGCAGTTCGACGAGCACGAGGTTATCGAGCTCGTCGCCCTGTGCGGTTTCTACGAAGCGGAAAATCCCGGACGATTCGCCACCCCTTCGTGTCTGGACCCCCCGGGGCTTGAAAGGTCTCCATGTGACTGGCCGGTGGAGACCAGTCACATGGACGGCGCGATTCAACAGCTGTGCGTCGGCATCCTAGGCGCGAGTGGTAGGCCACAGGTCGTCTGCGCGGCCGCAGCGCGGTACGCAGGCATGTGGTCATCACGCTGCCGGAGTTCGGCGACACGCTGTCGCGGGCGGACAGTATCGATCGTGAGGCCGCCGCGGTGACCAGCCGTTCGACCTCGCGCACCGACA
The DNA here is from genome assembly GCF_963555955.1 of Protofrankia sp. Cas3. Taxonomy (NCBI): domain Bacteria; kingdom Bacillati; phylum Actinomycetota; class Actinomycetes; order Frankiales; family Frankiaceae; genus Protofrankia; species Protofrankia sp. Cas3. The sequence continues at coordinate 4,090 of NZ_CAUVXP010000043.1, read as the reverse complement.
GTGTCATGAGACGACTCACACGTAGGTCCGATTCGTGCCCTCTGCAACGGACGCCGCGACCTGCAACGGACACCGCGACGGAGCATCCCGTGGACGCTGTGGGGACGGCACAGTCGGCCTGTCTCCGTCCGTTGGAAGATGATCGAAGTTGCCCGCCGATTGGAGCGACTCCGGCGATCTTCAAGATCATGTATCGCCTGTCGATGAGGTGAGATCCCTGCGCCAACAGGGGCGCCAGCCGTGTAGAGTCTGTTCCGTTGCAGGTCCGGCAGGGCATGCATGTCCGGGTGGCGGAATGGCAGACGCGCTAGCTTGAGGTGCTAGTGCCCTCTAAGGGCGTGGGGGTTCAAGTCCCCCCTCGGACACAGACACTACGCACACCGATGATCTCGGTGATGCTTCGGCCATGACCGTCTCTGTTTCGTGGTCGTAGGTCAACTTCAGGCCGAGCTCGCGGTAGACCTCGGCCTTGTCGGCGGGGTCGGCGTCGCGGAGGATCGCGAGGAGCCCGCCGAGGCCGTCGACAAGATCTTTGATTTGCTGTCGGGTGAGCCTGGGCCGTGGTGGTTCGGCTTGGCCTCGGCGGTCGAGGGCGGCGATGGCGGTGGCACGTTCGGCCTGCACCTCGGCGATCCAGCCGGTGACGATGACCGGGTCGGCGCCGGCTTCCAGTGCGGCCCGGTGGCGGGCGAGTTTGCGGTCGCTGTCGGCAATGGCCTGCCGTAGGGGGTCGGCGGTGTGGGGTTTGTCGGGTTGGGTGTCTTCGAGGGCGGTCATGGTCGCTTCGATGTGGCTTGGGGCGAAAGCGGTCGCGAGCCAGGTGTCGAGAGCGGGGGTGACGGCGTCTTCGCGGAGGTAGACGGCGAGGGGATGGTCGATGTGGTTGGCTGCGGCGTATTCCTGGGGGTAGCGGCAGCGGTAGTGGGCATGGCCGTGGTTCCAGTTGCCCTGCATCCGCCGGCCGCACTGTTCGTGGAACAGCAGGCTGCGTAGTAGGTAGGGATGCTGGGTGCGGGGGCCGAGCCGCTGGGAGGTGGGGCCGCGGCTGGCCATGCGTCGTTGGGTGGTGAGGAACGTCGATTCGTCGACGATCGCTGGGTGGGCGGGGCGGTCGGACCAGATCCATTTGTCGGTGGTGTTCCACCGTAGTTTGGTGGTGTGGCCGAGGGCGACGTCGTCGACGTCGAGGAGGACTTCGTCCTTGCGTTGGCGGTTCCAGACTTGCCGGCCGGTGTAGCGGGGGTTGCGCAGGATCGTCTGGACAGCGCTTTTGGACCAGGCGACGCCGCTGCGATGGGGGTTGCGGGTCCGGTCGTAGGCCGAGGGGGACAGGATCGTCTCATCGGTCAGCGTCTGGGCGATCAGGAACAGGCCCATCCCGCCGAGGAACAGGGTGAAGATCCGTTCGACGACGGGTGCGGTCACCGGGTCGGGTTCCAGGATGTGGAGGCGTCGGCCGTCGGCGGCTTTGGCGGGGTTGGGGTGGGGGCCGGCGTCGGCGAGGCGGTAGCCGTAGGGGGGCCGGCCGCCGAGGTAGCGGCCTTCGACTTTGGCTTGGGTTTCCATCGCGGACCGCACCCGGATTTTGATTCGGTTCCGTTCGCCTTTGGACATCCCTCCGAACACGGACATGATCAGGTCGTGGGCTTCGTTGTTCGGATCGATCGGGCCGCCGACCTCGGGTACCCACAGCGGCACGTCGTAGTGCACGAACAGCGGGAAGACCAGGCCGAACTGGTTGCCGTAGAACGCCCGCTGCGGTTCGCCGAGCACGACCGCGTCGAAGCCCCGGTCGGGATCTTTCAGCGCGGTCAGGAGTGCGTTGGCTTGTGGGCGACGCTGCCAGGGCACTGATCGCGACTGCCCGATGTCGAAGAATTCGGCGACGATTTCACCGCGTGTCGGTTCGATGAGGGTCCGGGCGCGGGTGATCTGCCAGCCGCGTGAGGACTCCGGGTCCTGCTGGTCCTCGGTCGACACTCGACCGGAGAAGGCGAACCGGATCATGGGGCCATCCTTCGGGAATGGGAGAGCGGACGCGCGGGCACTCACTACGAATCTGTCTGTGGGAGGTGCCCGGCGGGTTGGGGCCCGTCGTCGAGGCGACCGGCGCCCTGTGCTTTCACGAGAATACGCAGCAGTGCGCGGGCAACGCCAGGGGTCAGGACCGGCGGTTTCTCCGGCCCGATGACATGGACGGTCTCGCCGAGAGCGTCAGCACTGCTGGGCGACGGGCCAGTAGGTGATCCACCGTCCCCAGCGGTCGGTACTTCCGTGAGCGCTTTTTCGTCGTGCGGAGGATTGGTTCCGCGACCGGCGTCACCGGTGATCTTGTCCGGTAACCGTCCGCTATCACTGACGGTCGAGCGCTCCATGTATTGAGAATGATGTGCACTGTTTGGTGAGGCAATTATAGGTGGGTTGGGTGGTGATGTGTTCTGCGATACCGGCGGTGACTACAGGATGTTTTCTTCTCCTCTCTGGTGCCGCCGCTTCTCGCGGAATCCGACCAGGCGAATCGGAAGTACGAATATCTCACACTTGTATTTCACGCTGTGTGTTGGGGTGGCGCTCGAACCTATGGCCAGCGGATTATGAGAGTCACTTCTGTCGCGTAGCGATTTGCTGTTAAGCGGCGTGTCGTGTTGTTTCGGCCGGCCAGTACAGCTTTGT
>NZ_CAUVXP010000043.1:0-913 GCF_963555955.1 Protofrankia sp. Cas3 | reverse complement strand
CGTGTCATGGGAAGCGTGTAAGCCGGAGGTGACAAGAATCGACCTACCGTGATCGGTCGGTCGGAAAGGGTCATCTTATGGCACAGAATGTAAAGCGTCGTGAACGTGATACTGCGGCGGCCCAGGTGATCGCGGAGACGTTCCCGCCGAATGTGATCGACGCATTGTTGGCGGAGGCGAAGGAGACCGGCACGCCGATCGATGGTGTCGATGGCCTGTTGAACCAGATGACGAAAGCTGTTCTGGAACGGGCGCTACGGGCCGAGATGACCAACCATCTCGGCCACGAGTCCGGTGACCCGTCCGGGAACGGCTCGGGGAACTCCCGGAACGGCACGTCGGTCAAGACGGTGTCGACCCGGAACGGGCCGGTCGATATCGAGGTGCCCCGGGACCGGAACAGCACGTTCGAGCCGATGATCGTGCCGAAGCGGGCACGGCGTATCGGGAATCTCGACGACACGATCCTGTCGTTGTACTCCCGTGGCATGACGACCCGCGACATCGAGGCGCACCTGCGTGAGGTCTACGGGGTGCAGGCGTCCCGGGAACTGATCTCGAACGTCACTGACGTCGTCGTCGACGAGATCAAGACCTGGCAGTCGCGGCCGTTGGACGAGGTCTACCCGATCATGTATGTGGATGGGATCCGCCTGCGCGTCAAGGACAACGGTGTCGTCTCCACCAAGGTCGCGTATCTGGCGATAGGGGTCGATACCGATGGCCGTAAGCACGCTCTCGGCTGCTGGATCCAGGACAGCGAAGGCGCGAAGTTCTGGCAGAAAGTTCTCGCGGATCTCCGGAATCGGGGTGTCCGTGACGTCCTCATCGTCTGCTGCGACGGGCTGACGGGACTCCCTGACGCCGTCACCGCCGTGTTCCCCGACAGCATTGTCCAGACCTGCGTGGTCCA